>CAZLDP010000015.1:0-17202 GCA_964558145.1 uncultured Prolixibacteraceae bacterium
TTATACTGATGTATCGCGCAAATAATTCATATAATATGAAAGATGCCGAATTTTTTATGAAGTTTTACCGATTAGAAGTTAAAACAGATACACCGTCCAGTTCTTTTGAATGACCTGATCCTGTTCTTGACAAGACCAGTACCAGCGTCATTTAAAGGCAGAAAGCCTTAAATCTGCTTTTCACCTGGCGGAATTTCTTAGGGTTAAACTTATTTAACTTTGCCTTTTCCTGTTGAAATTCCTTTATGTTTAAAGGGTAATGGTCTCTCCCCCTTTCCGTGAACTTTCTGCTGCGGCGAGAAGGGTCAGGATGATGGCTTCCGTTTTATCGAACGATATCCGGGAGGCCCCTTCCTCTACCGATCTGACAAATTCAATGATATTGTCCCTGAACATGGAATAGGAGTTTTTAATATCGATCAGCCGCCATCCGTTTTGTCCGAATAACGAAATCTGAAAGGTGGGGGCGATATCCATGAACAAGTGGAGGGTAGCCTTTAATCCGTCTTCAAATTCAAGGGTAACGATCTCTTTTCCTGATTCACCGACAGATTTCACGGCCACAGGCCTGGGATCATCCAATACCGAGAAGAGACCTTCCACCATATGTACCCCATATTTAATCCAATCTTTTTTCCCCACTGCCGTAGCAAGTTCCAGTTTTCCCAGGGAGGCAATTTCCTGCTTGACAATCCGGGCTTCATTGGCATAGCGCATCGATGAACACGACATGATCAGCTTCCCCCGGGAATTTTCATCTGCGAAATACTGAAGCTCTTCTCTGGTGATGGCCAGTGGTTTATCGATGAAAATAGGCAAACGGGCATCAAGGAACGGTTTCGCCATGGCCACATGATTTTCCGGATCGTCCCTCGATAAAAGTACCGCATCGACCAAGGGAATCATCTCTTCCAATTGGTCCACTATATGGAGTATCCTGCCGGAACGGGCAATGCTCTCAGAAATACTCCTCTCCTGCGTCCATACGCATGTTACCTGGGCATTTCTTATTCCCAGCGTATCCTTGTTTGCTGCCAGATAGTCGGCCACAGCCGGATAACCCACTTTTCTGATTTCTTCGCCATCAAAAGTTCCGTTGATAATGGAAGACCAGGAGTAGGGGTGTGCATTTCCCGGACTCATTCCGATAATTCCCAGTTTCAGCATTTACTTATATGTTATTCGTTATTTTTTAAACAATTGTGGTTTCCCTTTTCCTCTTAATTTTTTACGATTACCTGTCTCACTTGCTCTATCAACGTGTTGCAATAGGCAGTCAAACCTACCACATCGGCGCCAAAACTTATAAACTGATATCCCATGTCGATCAGCATACGGGCATTTTGCGGACTTCCCACCGTTGCCGCATACTTCCCGTATTTCCGGGCTAACTCAGCCACTCTTATCCGGGTGTCGAGGAGCAGGGGATGATCAAACCTGCCGGGCGCACCAATTCCCTGGCTGAAATCGCCCGGACCGAAAAACAGCATGTCGTAACCCTCAAGTTCTGCAATGGCTTCCAGTTCATCCAATGGTTCGGGATCTTCGATCTGCAAAGCAATAAATCGCTGTTCATTGGCTTGTTTCAGGTATTCGTTGAAGTCGAGGGTGGTGTATCCTCCATCCGCGTTGCCACCATCGACGGGACGTCTTCCGACAGGATGAAAACGGGTGTAATAAACCACTTTCCGGGCATCCTCGTAACTCATGACGTGAGGCACTAAAATGCCGGTTGCGTCCATTTCAAATGGCTTAATGAGGTCGCTGTAACTTCCACGTGAAACCCTTACCATCAGATCAGTATCATAAGCTTTGGCGGCCAGGTTCTGCATTTTGAGGTCTGACCAATCCTGCACCACATGCTCCCTGTCGACCCAGATACAGTCGAATCCGGTCATGGCAGCAATTTCGGCCACTTCCCCACCCGGAAGATTTAGTTTGAAACAAGCGACAGTTTCTCCCGCTCTCAGTTTTTTAAGCACCTGGCTTTCTCTCATTTTTTTCATTTTTCTGTTTTATTCGTTGTTTTTCTTTTGTGCATCCTTTTTGACCAGCCACAACAGCCCGATACAGATCAGCATGCTAAAGGAGGCAAGCTGATACACCAGGTTCAGGTTAATCTGTGAGTCGCGCAATATCCCCGCGGCATAAATCCCCAATCCTCCGACGATGGTGGCAAACATATTCAGCAAACCATAGCCTGTGGCAAGATAACGTTTATCCACAGTCAGGCACAGGATGGGCATCAGGTTGGTATCCACGAAGAAGCGGGTTAACCCATACACCATGAAGAAGAAAATGGCAAGGGCCAGTATCGTGGTGAAACTTCCTGCAAACACAGCCGGAGCTGCAATGGAAAGACCGATTACCGGTACCAGAATCCGTGCATAACGGTTTTTTCTGCTCCAGCGGTCCGCCCAGAATCCTCCTAACAGTAAACCCAAAATGGATGCCGGATAGAGATAGGCTGTGGCATAGAGTCCTGACAAGGTTTGGGAAAGATGGAACTGTTCCTTGTAATAGGTCGGTAGCCAGGCCATGACCATCCATCCGACCACTCCCATGACTCCCCAAAAGATAAAGAGAAGAACAAAGGCTTTTCGCCCGAAAAGATCTTTCAGCGCTGCACCGAAATTCACCTTTTCCTGTTTCTTTTCACCAGCAGAGGTCTCCTTTTTCTCTCCCTGAGTTTTCTCTTTTGGCGCATCTTTCAGGATAAAGAACAGAAATAGAGCGTATAACACCCCGATAAGGCCAAAAATATGGAAGGCATAACTCCAGGTATGGTTTTCGGCAATCCAGCCCCCGATAAACCCAAGACTTGTTCCGGTCATTATGCCGGTCATGTGCAACCCTGTGGCTAGCGATTGCGTGTGGCCTTTGTGGTAATCGACGATCAATGCCAATGCCGCAGGAATGTACAGCGCTTCGCTGATCCCCATCAACGCCCGGGTTGCCAGGAGCTGGTTGTAAGTGGTGGCCAACGAGGTGAGCCAGGTGATCAACGACCAGACGAAAAGGCTGATGACAATCACTTTACTTCGACTGAAACGGTCGGCAATGAAGCCTGCAAAAGGGCTGACAATCCCGTAGACCCATAAAAAGACCGAGGTGAGTAACCCGAATTGCGCATCGGTCATGGGGATCCCCTCCACGATCGAACTGCGCATGGTCGCGATCATGTTCCGGTCAAGATAATTAAGCCCACCCACGACAAACAGGAGCATCACCACCAGCCAGGCATTCCGGGGAAGAGTTTGATGGATTTTTATGGTTTTACCGGCTGTTTTTTCCGGATTCAGGTTGTCGTGTTTCATCGTTGTCGTAAGTTATGTTTCAAAATGGTTTTTTACTGCGTTCCTTATCCGGATCAAGGGCGGTTCGACTTACGCGGTGTTGATTCTCTTTCTGAAATCCGGAAGATGGCATAGGCAACATACGATTTCAAATCCGCATCTAAGGGTGTGTCAGATGAGTTGGCGGTTTCGGGAAGTGAGTTCAGTATGGCGATATGCTCATGTTTTCCTTTCCTTTGACAGCTATCATCATGGTGCATGGTTTTGAATCAATAGATTTCCAGGTAACCTGTAGCGTTCAGACCGGAAGGCTTGAATTCTTCGATGGTGTGTGGTCTGGCTTCCAGTCTTTTTCATTCAATTTCCAGAATGGAACCGGCAATATGTCGGGTGCCGTTTTCCTTGTTGAAATAGTAGGTTACAAGAATCTGGTTGTTGTTCATCACGACAGCCCACGGGTAACCGATATCGCCGTTCCCGCCGTCGGTCCGGATCACAATTTCCTTGGCCGTTTTAAAATCGGTGCATTCGGGATTCAGTATACGTGCTTTAATTCCATAGGGTTTGTGGCGGTATCCGTATACCAGGAACACCCGGTTGTCGGGAAGCCTGACAGCCTGGAGCGGATGGCCCTGGAATCCCATTTTCTCCCAGGGGCCAAATGACTTTCCCCCATCGGTTGACCGGGCTATAACGGCCTGGTCGTCAAGGTCTGCTGTCCTGATAAAGGCAACCAGGTCGCCTCCGGGCGTTTCATAGATGGAAGTCTCATTAAAGGAGGCATTAGCATCTTCGGCAACCAGACAGGAATATTCCCAGGTCAAACCTTTGTCATTGGAAATTAATAAATAATTAGCCGTTTTACTAAGATTGGCATGGTCATTACCAGTAGCCACAACCCAAAATATTCTTCCGTCCTTTCCTTCCCATAACGCTCCCCGGTTATAGGCCGGCAAGGGCACTCCAAGCGCAGAATATTTCACTTCGGCCGGGACCTTGGGAGGATAGGTGGGACCGCTCCACGATAATCCGTTGTCGGTTGAGCGCAGCACATAGCCACCCAGAAAAATGGTGCCTCCCCCGATATCAGACACGGGTTTTTTCAGTTTCTCGAGGCCGGACTGGCGGACAAATGCCCAACCGTAGCTGGTACAGAGAATCGTCCCGTCGCGAAGCTTGAGCAGGCAGGGATCCTGTGAGCCGCCAAAAGGATGGGCATAGAGCAAATCCGGTTCTTTTGACCAGGTCAGCCCGTTGTCGCGCGAACGTACCAGCACCAAATAACTGTTCGGGTCCACATGACTTGTTCCCGATTCCATAAAAACCTTCCTGTCGGGAGCCCTGCGAAATGCTACAAGAATTTCTCCATCTTCATTTTTGATGACGGAGGGGAAGGTGGAATAGAACTGATCATCCTCGTAAATCACAAATTCCTTTACTATCCGGGCTCTACTTTGTTCAGGCAATTCTGTAAGATTTCCGGCAAAGCACAAGGGACAACTCCCGATAAGAACGAACAATAAAAGAACTAAGAAAGGCATCCTGTTAATTAACATCACACAAATATTTACAATTATTTAGATTTATCAATTTTGTTGAGCGCATTAGTTATCAACAGTTTAATTTCGCTAATTAATTATGAAAACAAACTTATCGAAATTTTCTGTCATATTGACAATTTCAAAAAGTTATTTTTCACATAGCTTCCGGCTCATTGAAAGTATGTCACATTTAACGTGAACCTAATTTCGGGCTTGGCAGTTTATGGGCACTTACCTAAAAAGCCTTCCCTTAACTTGGAAATCGTTGACCCTATGGCTTTAAATCTGAAATTTTATATCGAACTCACGTTAAATAACATAAAAATAATTTTCTTATTCATTATGTAAAACTTCCCCATTCATCTTTTAGGGGTCACTTTTATTTCTCTTATTTTAATTGCCTTTCGAAATTCACCATTTCCTATTGGATATTTAAAATCCGAATAGATTAAAAGAAAATGATCTGGACCAGAAGGGATAATTTGTGGATATCCACACGAAACATCCTCTTTCGACCCCTCGAAAGGCAACATTTCAAAAGGATCCGTCCATATTTCACCCCTGCCGTCCAAAGCAAAGCGCAATTGCATTCCGGGACGTCCAGAAGCAAGCACAATGACTCCATTTTCCAATTGCAGGAGTTTAGGCAACACACCGGATCTGGTAAATGTGACAGGCTTTGTCCAGGTTACACCCATGTCGTCGGAATGTGACAAATACATGGGGCTGTTTCCCAATCCGTCGGTTGTCCTCATTACACACAGGTAAGAGCCATTGTCAAGGAGTATTGAAGCTGGCTCTGTAAATCCAAAAGCAGTTCGTTTTTCCCCATTGGGATCTGTTTTCAAATCAGGCTGATAAGGAATTTTCCCTTGAAGGTTCCAGGAGTGACCATTATCTGTTGAGCGATAAAAAAGAACTCCGGAAGGCGGCACCTCGTTATTGTCGTTAAGATAAAAACCGGGATAAATACCGGCAATCACAGAACCATCAGGTACAACCTGTAAATCACCCCACCAAACAACGGGGAACCAACCTGAGTCTACATAGCGAACAGCTTTAGGGTCATGAAGTACTGCATGTTCATTTTTCCATGCATTACTTCCTTTTTCCAGTCGTCCCAAATACACTCCCTGTAATTCCTGAGGTAAATCATCCATTTTGAAATAGACAAAAGTCCGTCCGTAATTCTCTTTGCTTTTCCCCAAGGCTTCAGGGAGCTGAAGCTCTTTTACATCCAAAGCCTTTGGAGTACGTACCTGAATTCTGTCACCATTGGGAAGCTTGGTACCTCCTCCAAGGGGCGTAGTCCCTACCAAGGGATTCCATGTTTTGCCTTCGTCATTGGACACAGCCACGCCTGATTCACCTTTCCCATAACTTGTAACGGCATCGGCAGCCATATTCCATGAAGCTACCAATTTCCCATCTTCACTTCTGTAAATTCCCGGAAACTGGAAATAGCCCCAATTTTCAGGTTTCTTCGCCACATCAATTACTACAGGTTCTGCAAGCCTGACTTTTAAAATTGTTTCACCACCCCTTTTATAATCAATGACGGTTGCTTCAAAGGCAGGTATACCTTGCTTTATTTCCGTTCCTGCATTGTACCCTTTTTCTTCCCATTCACTCATTGAGATCTCTTCTCTGGAACAGGAACCCAAGATTAATACCAAGAATAAAATATATAAGTAGGAATAGCCTTTCTTTTGTAACCAGTGATACTGGAAGAGTACTTTCGAGCTTATGCTCATAATTTTTCTCATAGCTAATAAAAACCAATAATCCAACACACGTACAGGAAACAAGAACCATCCTACGCGCCAGGCAGAAACCAAACATCAATCTTTTATCGGGGAACTAAGCTACAAATATCTAATTACCAGGTTTACCATCCACGTATTGTCCAAAGATTTTAATTTCCGTAGTATAGCATTGTTCATGTCCCACATCAATATAAACGAACCTTATATACCGAACTTGCTCTCCAACAACATCAGGATAAACCTCAATTTCATATCCCCTGTTGCGACGCTCGATATCTTCAGGTGTCAAATCTTTATCCTGATAAGCCCCCGATGGCGTAGGCCGAATCTGTATATCCCCGAGTTTAATCCAATCCTGCTTCCAAGCATCAGTTCCCACAATATAGGGGGGTGCATTCCACTCCGTCCAATAGTTTAAACTTTCTGTGATGTCATTAAAATCTGCGGGCCCTCCCTTGGGTGTAGAATTTGTCCCCCATACCTCAATTTTATTGGGGAAACATTCCCCGAGCCACATCCCCCACAATTTAAACCTGCTGGGTACAATTAGCTCATTCAAATCGAAAATAAAATAGGTTGGATGAAAATACATAAGATCTTCAACTGCATCCGGAAAATAATGTGAAAGCCTCGGCTTAAAATAACATCCCCATCGGTTATTACTTTGTGTAGCATTAGTTGTTCCATCAACCACAAGGCCCCAGCTCATTCTGGCGCCGCTGTATATGGCATTCCATCCTCCTCCCTGCGCTGCCAGAAAATCTCCTCTCCAGGCCCGGTTGACATTAAATGCATCATATGCAATATCCCACAAAGGTTTTTTGGGTTGATTCGGATCAAAAGGAACTATCTCTTCCTCGTAAAACGGGGTAAGCGTGAATTCCAAAGGTTCAGAAAAATTGCCCCATCTATCCCTCATCTCAATTCGGAAAGAGGTTTCTACTGGTCCAAATCCTCTAAAAGCAAATTGCCCTTTTGCTGATGCACTGTAATGGGTATCGTCTTGTACCCAAAACCCTAAGGAATCTTTATACAGGAGAGATACCGCGATATTTTCCTCATAAATATTTTCCCACGATGAGAATATTCCTCCGAAAGAAGGATTAACTTCCAAAGATTCCCGGATAAGAATAATGGGGGGAGTAAGTGGTTTAATCTTAACTTCTACCGGACTGGATTCATTAAAACTTTTATCCAGACAAATTAATTTTACATTTCGTTCATCAGTGTTCGGAAAACCTTTAAGTTTAATTGTGTCCCGAAAGGCTGATGAAAACATTTCCAAAACATCGCCATCATTCTTTAACTGGTAAATCGCTTTGACTCCCAGCAAGTCATTATCTTTTGGCAAAGAGTAAGTAATTATGGCTCCTCCGTTTATGTTCTCAACAACCGGATTTAATATTGGACCAGGCGCCAAAGAGTCCTTTTGATCCCCCAAATTGGGCATCTCTTTGCAGTTCCACAGGAAGAACAAAGTCGCTAAAATTAAAATCGCTATCTTTTTCATTCGTTTTATTTTTTTTTCATCCACTCGAATTGAATCCAGGTTTTTTTCAATCTGTCTTCAAGAACCTGTTATGTTGTTCTTTAGTCAGTTACTATAACGCTTACCAGCCAGGATTCTGTACTAAATTTTTATTTCTTAAAAGTTCAGATGTCTGTATGGGCCATAGGTAATCCTTTTTTTCAAACTTCAGGTCATAAATATTTCTCACCTGGTAGAATTTGCTGGCATCTGTCTCGTATACATTCCAACCCCTTATAGGTTTATTCATATAGACCTCAGACAATTTCCAGCGTCTTAGATCCCAGAAACGAATTCCTTCAAAGGCTAATTCAATCATTCTTTCCCTCTGAATAATTTCTCTCATGCCTTTTTTACTTAAGGGTTTATCCGGATATATTGAGTAATTCTCCCAACTCTCAACCACACCTTTAAGTCCGCTTCTCTCTCTTACTTTGTCGATATACTCATATACTTCATTGTCGGGAGTTCCTTTCACTTCGTTCAAGGCTTCCGCATACATCAGGTAGAGATCAGCCAATCGAATGATCGGCCATTGATAAGGATAAAAACTGGCATCAGTAGTTGCCGTTTGAGTGGTCAGGTAATGGACCACTTTGGCTGGGTTATAGCCTGTCGGAGAATGATATAAAGTATAAAATCCCCCTGGTTGAAGGTTTGCCCTGAAAGGGGTCAGATGAAAATCGTTGTCTTTCGTGGTCTTACCTGCACCATAATAAAGACCACCGTCAAAAGTCAGGGATCCATAAAAACGGTATTCTCTGTTAAAATGAAGATTAACAGTGGTATAACCTTCTCTGATAAAACGGTTATGCGCTTTATCCCCCACTTTCAGGTCATACCAGTTGACTCCCTGCCAATCAACATCTTCATCAATTGGAACCCCATTTCTGGAATAAAACTGTTCCACAATCGTCAAAGGAGGACCATAAATCATGCCGGTGCCATGTTTACGATACACTCCAAAAAATGCTTCCCGTTGATAAACTTGTGTGCCGCCGCGCGAGTCACCCCATATTACTTCCGAGTTCCATCGTTCAACCACTGCGCCTCTTACATTCATTGCCAGGATCGTTGAATCATTTAAATTTTTCGCAAAAGTTGTTGTGCTGAAATCAAATAATTCATGCCCGGCCTCATGTGCCACATCTATGGCCTCTTTCAACGCATCCGCAGCTTTTTGCCATTTTTCTGCTTTGTATTCCTGAGGGAACAAAGTAATACCACGACTATCCACGAAACTTGCATAATCGGTATTGCCATTAAACAAGGGACTCGCAGCAAGTGTTAAAACCTGAGCCTTTAGCGCAAGCGCCATAGGTTTTGTAGGCCGTCCCAGGTCATTCTGTAAATCCCAGATTTGCAATGGGAGATCAGGAGTACATTCATCCAATAAGCTTACAATATACTCAACGACAGCATCAATTGGTTCTCTGAAAACCCGGACTTCTTCAGAACTTGCACTAATGGGTATATTCTTCTTAATGATCGGGATAGGGCCATACATTCTTAAAAGCCAGAAGTTATAATAAGCTTTGAGAAATTTGGCTTCAGCAATCCATTGATCCCGTTCATATTCATGCAGGTCAAAGGGTTTATGGATATTTTCGAGAAAAATATTTGCATCGCTAATGGCTGTCCATAACCGGGATGCTCCCTGGACATTCCCGCCACTTTGCGCACTTGACCAATAATTCCCTAATGGGGATTGCGTATTTTGTTCTCCCATCGCAATTTTCCACAAGATGGGATTGGTATAGTAATTCGCAGGTTCAATCAGCCACCCTTCATCTCCGGAAGTTAGTCCGGGGTTCATATCCAGATGGTTTGACCTGGGAAGAAATGAGTAAATGCCAAACAAAAAACCTTCAGCTTCCTGACGATTTTGAAATGCATTGTCTATGGTAGGGATATTGTCGGGAACGACATCCAAATAATTGTTGCAGGAAACACCCATCAAACAAAATACTGCAACACTAATTGCCTGAATATTTTTAAGTGTCTTATTTTTCATAATTGTGAATTTTTAAAATGAAATATTGAGGCCTATGTTTACAACCTTTTGTAACGGATATCCAAGGCCATTCCCTCCCAACTCAACATCCCACAGATCAAAACCACTAAACAGAAGCAAATTCGTGCCACTCAGATAAAAACGGACCTGATCCATTTTCATCCCATTTACAATCCTTTTAGGTAAAGAATAGCCGCATTCCACACTTTTTAAACGTAAGAATGAACCATCTTCCATGAACATACTACTTCTTTGAGTATTGTTGGGGATTCTATAATTTGACAATCTGGGCCAACCAGCCTGAGGATCGGGTGACAATTCCGACCAGTAATCATCTGCAATGAATTTAGCCAATCCGGTTTCCAAAACTCTACCACCCGAAGTGTAACTGATAAACGGGGTTAAGGTATACGCATCAATCCAAAAACTGGATCTGGCAGATCCCTGAAAGAAAAATGAAAAATCAAAATTTTTATACCCTGAAGATATCCCGAATCCATAATTAATTTCCGGTGTGGTAGGGTAACCAATCGGAGTCAAATCCAATTCATTAACCACATTATCCTTATTCAAATCTTTGTACTTAATATCTCCTGCTTCGAATTTCCCGAATTCTTGTCGGGGAGAGTTTTCAACATCCGCATCATCAATAAAAAGGCGTTCAGCGATATAACCCCATTGCTGAGAAATCGGATGTCCAATCCGCGATCGCCAGGGCACACCGGCGCTTTCATAGTCCGGTTCTTCATAAAACTTAAATGTTGACCTGGCATACGTATAATTTCCTCTTGCCACAACCCATAAGCCATTTTTGAAGGAATGATTATAATCTAAAGAAATGTCGACTCCCCCTCCTTCAGCCTCACCCACATTGGCTTGTGGGGTTGACCAGAGTCCCATTGTGCTGGGAATATCGGCACGGGTCTGAAGAATATTTATCCTGTGTTCCTTATATAAATCTGCCAGAATATCTATTTTACCATTAAAAAGACCTAACTCCAGACCTAAATTTTGTTTATAGGCTATTTCCCATGTAATCAAGGGATTTGCATAATGGCTGATCGTTGTTCCATTCCTACTTATGCCTGAGTAATTATACCCCAAGGTATAATTGCCTCCCTGGTTAATATTCACTTGTGAAAGGTAAAAGAATCGTTCCCTTCCAATCGCATCATTGCCGACCAAACCGTAGGTTCCGCGGATTTTCAACTTTGATACGGTCTGGGCAAGCGATCCTTGCCAGAAAGATTCATTTGAAATGATCCATCCTAAGCCAAAGGAAGGGAAAAATCCCCATCGATGGCCTTTGTCGAATTTTTCAGAACCGTTATACCCAAAATTAAATTCAGCAAGATACCTGGAGTCATATCCATAGGTAAAACGGCCTGCCAATCCAAGATTTCTATGCGGAAGCGACTCCGCCAAGGATCCGGCATTGCCGTTTAACGAATTCCTGGCCATTAATATTAACATCCCACTCACATCGTGCTTTTCCTGAAACATCTTATTATAGGTCATTGACACTTCGCTGTACATACTGCTGGTAACGGTTTTATCTCCTTCCTGATAACTCAGGTATTCAGTCCCGGTAAGTGGATTTAACTGATACAATTGATATTCGCCTGTTTTTTTGTTGTACGAAGTTGTGGTATAATAAAATGGATTAAATGTACGCATCAAATCAAATTTGGAATATCGCTGAGTGTTCGCCATTATTCTACCTGTTAAGCCATCAATCCATTGGCCAAAATCCTGTTTAATTTCAATTTGAGCCATCATTGTGGAACTGTTTGACTCCCTGAAACCTTTCACCATTTCTGCATAGGGATTCAAATATTGGCCTTCACCGTAACCACCAAACAGGGTGTGTTGTGCATGTGAATAAGTCTCATCAGGTTCGTAAAATGCCGGGAATCTGACAGGGCTGACATTTAAAGCCAACCTATACAGATCACTTCCACTTCTTACCGGCCCTGAGTAATCTTCAAAAGTGCCATGAACCCTGATGATGCCTTCAGTGGTGTTTGTAAGGTTTAAGTTAATATTCGACCGTACCAGATATTTCTTTAAATCAATATTGTTATTAAAACTGTTGAACTTATCCTTTCTTAAAATTCCATTATCCTGAGATACTGATCCGGCTACATAATAACGGGCAATTTTCCCCCCACCTGAAATATTTACATTCGCTCTTTGGTTAATTGCTGCATCTTTAAACAAGATATCCATCCAGTCAACTGCAGGGTAGGCATACGGATTCGTTCCTGCCATTGTGTTGTCTATTTTAAGTTGGCTGTACGGATTTACTCCCAATGCATCACGCGTTCGCGCTGCTTCATTCGCCAGATTCATATAGGTGATGGGATCAGCCATTTCAATCTCTTTTGTCGGAGTAGAAAAAGAATTTTCTAAACGTACTGAAACTTTTATTGAGCCTTCTTTCCCTTCTTTCGTTGTGATTAAAATCACCCCGTTGGCACCGCGTGCGCCATATAAAGTGGTAGCTGTTGCATCTTTTAAAATGGAGAAACTCGCAATATCATCCGGATGCAAACGCGACAAATCAGAACTGGTAACTTCCACATTATCCATCAGAATTAAAGGATCAACTTTCCCTGCACCAAAGCTGGTAATACCTCTAATAAAAAACTGGGCATCATCCTGCCCCGGCTCTCCACTAACCTGGTAGGAAATCATCCCTGCCATCTTCCCCGCAAATGCTGTTGTCAAATTACTGCTGGGAATTCTCAAATCTTCAGACTTTATAGTCTCAATGGACGAGATCACACTCTCCTTCCTCTGTTTACCAAATGCCACAATGGTAACCTCCTCCAATTCATCAATCTTTTCTCCCATCTGAACATCAATGCTATTCCGGTTACCCACATCAATAATCTGACTCTCCATTCCGATAAATGAATATGCGAGTCGGTCAGTTGGTTTGGCATCAATGGTATAGGTTCCATCATTATTGGTAATCACCCCTCTGGTTGTACCCACCACAATAATAGTTACTCCGGGAAGCGGTTTCCCACCCCGATCTGTTACTTTCCCTTTAACAATCTGTTGCTGTTGCCAGGCATTTCCGGGTTCTGTTTCCTGGTTGTTTTGATTTATTCCAGCCTTCACCTCTTTATTCAGGATTAGTTGCTGTGATCTAACATAAAAAGAAGAAGGACTTCCGGAAACACATCTCATCCCTGCAAGCAGAAAAACAAAAATGCAAATTATGCCGGGAATGCATTGCATAAGTTTTAGTTGTAGAATTTTTTCTTGTCTCATTAGTATTGGTTCTAAATTAATGGTTTTACGTATTGATTAATCTAATGGAATCAAACGAAAGTTTGCTCAGTTTTACGTATCACATACAAAGATTAGTGTAGAAAAACGGGAACAGGATATCAAAGAACTTGGCTTGTTGTCTTTAGCCATGCTGGAAAAACTTGATCAACTAAATAGCAGTTGGCATGATTCACTAAATATAAGGGGAAAAATGGACATCTAAAAAGATAAATTCCGTAATTAAGGTGACGAAATACGCAAATCATTAATTATTATGTGTCAATTGTATCAAATATACATTTTTCTTCCTGCCCGCAGGAACTATTATACCGGTAATCCTCCTTGCAGATGGAGTAATCCGCCAATGGTTGAAAGTTGGACCTTGTGAGCAGAGAGGGTGTGACTAAAGATTTTTAAATTTACAGGCAATGGTGACTTTTTTTCTTCAGACCGGGGTCTGAAGAGTGATTCGCTAAAATAAATCAATGAATAGAATGGACAAGCTTAAAAGATTCGGAAGAAGTGCGGCGATTGCCGGTTTGGTTTTACTGACAGTTCCTTCGGGAGCTCAAACCGACGCCATTTACGGGAAAGCCCGTCTGATGAACCAAAAAGAGGATGGCTACAAGGGAATCTGGTATCACATCGGCGGAGCCGGACAAAGCGGTCCGGTGACCAATATCTACCGTTATAAATACAGCGGTGGATTGGGTACCTACCCGGCCAACCATTACCCGTTCTCGGTTTATGTGAAGAGAGTGAACAAAACCTTTTTCTGTTACGGGGGAACCGATGAGTCGGGTAAGACCCTCTACCACATGGTCTCTTTTTTTGATCACCAAACAGGCGAGGTGCCCCGTCCCACGATCGTACTCGACAAGGCCACCAACGATGCGCACGACAATCCGGTGATGCAGGTGGATAAGGATGGGTATATCTGGATCTTTTCCACATCGCATGGTACAGGAAGGCCCTCCTTTATCCACCGGAGCAGGCTTCCGTACGACATCGGGGAATTTGAGCGCGTCGCGGCTGTCAAACTGGTGGATGGGAACAAAGTCGCTATGGATAACTTTTCCTACCTGCAGATTTATTACCATTCCGAAGAGGGATTTACCGGATTGTTCACCCATTATGAGAAATCCGGGGGACGGGTTATTGCCTGGATGACCAGCAGGGACGGAATCGAATGGTCGGAGTGGAAAGATCTGTCGCTTTTAGGCCAAGGGCAATACCAGAGCAGCGGGAACCGGGGAAAAAAAATCGGTTCCTCCTTCAATTATCACCCCGACCGGCCGGTCAGGGGGGGATTGGATTTCCGCACCAATCTCTATTACCTTGAAAGCCGCGATTTTGGTAAAACCTGGACAAATGTTGAAGGGACTCCCCTGACGCTGCCCCTGAAAGAGGTAATTAACCCGGCGCTGGTTTACGATTATGATTCGGAACAGCGCAATGTCTATATCTGCGATGTCAGTTACGATCCCAAGGGGAGACCCGTGATCCTGTACATCACCACCCGGGGGCCAATGCCCGGCCCCGAAGATGGCCCGAGGAGCTGGCATACCGCCTGGTGGAACGGTAAGAAATGGGAAATCAGGGACTTCACCCCTGCCGGGAATGCCTACGACATGGGGTCGATATATCCTGAGAGGAATAAGCTTTGGAGGATTATTGCCCCTACGGCAACTGGGCCTCAGGAGTATAACACAGGGGGGGAAATGGAGATGTGGATCAGCAAGGACCAGGGAAGGAAGTGGACCAAGGTGCGAACATTGACGGGCAGCAGTGAGTTTAACCACACCTATGCCCGCCGGCCGGTTAACGCCCATCCCGGATTCTATGCTTTCTGGGCCGATGGCCACGGGCGACAGCCTTCTGAGTCGAGGCTCTATTTCTCCGATAAAGAAGGAAATGTCAGTGTTTTACCCCGAAAAATGAACGGTCCTTTTGAAAAACCTGCACGGGCCGGGCTCAGATAGCAGCTTTTCAATCCTTGCATGGCCAGTCCTTTTGTTTTGCCGCAGCGATTTTCATAAAGATTGCCGGCAGGTATCCTGGTAAAGTCGGTGAATAATTCCGGTTTGGTACGTCTTTTGCATTTACAATGGTGAAGAGATGGTTCTTCAGTAACAAAAAACAAAATGAAAGCTTTATTCACCTCCGCACTGCTCGCCCTCCTGCTCGCCTCCACGACGACAGTTCAGGCAAGGAACTGGCGGGATGATTACCTGGGTCTCCCGGGTGACAATTTGAATCTCTATGCTACCATGAAACTCTTCCAGGAGTCGGAAACCCTTGAAGCCTTCGAAAGGGATCTCAACAGCGAAGACATGGGGATCAACAACCTTGATCTCAATGGAGACCGTCTGGTCGATTACATCAATGTGACCGACTATGTCGAAGGAAGGGTCCATAACATTGTGTTGAGCGTGGCTCTGAACAAAAAGCAGCGTCAGGACGTGGCAGTCTTCATTGTCGAGCGTTTCCGCGATGGATCGGTGCAGATTCAGTTAGTGGGCGATGAGGCTCTCTACGGACGGAATTATATCGTGGAACCTTACTACGATAACAACTACGCCGGAACTGCCAATCCCGGTTACTATGGCCGTCCCCGCAACCGGGCACAAGTGGATGTGATCATCACCTCAGTCTGGGAAATCGCCGACTGGCCGGTGGTTCGCTATATCTACTATCCCGGTTATTTAGCCTGGCATTCGCCCTGGTACTGGGGCTATTGGCCTGCCTACTATACTGCCTGGCGCCCCTGGTACTGGCACTACTACTACGGTTATCACTACAACTTGCACCCTGACTACTACGCCCATTTCCGTCACTGGAACCATGTCCGCTACCACGGGTACTACGACTTCTACTATGCCGGTGTGCGAAACTGGTCGAAGGATGTGCACAGGAACATCAAAAAAGGATACTACCAGAATACTTACTCTCGTCCTGAATTGCAAAAGGAAGGCAGGGCTTTGTATAGCAGGGTAGCTACTGAGAACAACCGGACCCGGGTCAGCGCCGGTTCCCGCGAAGCTTCAGCCACCAGGTTGAGCAGTGCGGTACCTGAAACCGCCAGGGTCAGGAGCGCCTCCACAGTTACAGCCAGAAGGTCCGATGCCACTGTGGTCAGGCGAGCCGGAAGCAAAGACAGAACCCCTGGAAACGGCGCTGTTCCTGCCCGTCAGGAAACCCAAACTGTCCGGAGCCGGCGTGAAGCCGGAACTTCAGGTACCCGTGTGGAAACTTCCGGAAGGCCGGAAACGGGTATCAACGCCCGCAGCCGGAACCAGACGGTGGAGCCCACCCAGAATGCCGTTCCTGACCACAGCGGAACCCCC
Source organism: uncultured Prolixibacteraceae bacterium (assembly GCA_964558145.1). GTDB lineage: Bacteria > Bacteroidota > Bacteroidia > Bacteroidales > Prolixibacteraceae > UBA1413. The sequence goes on from CAZLDP010000015.1 coordinate 16,775, forward strand.
TCAACCCGTTCCTCTTCCACCCGTCCGGCAAACGTCCGGGAAACCCCTGCTGCTGTCTCCGGAGAAAGTCGTACCCGTGAAAACGGGGTGACCACTCCCGAAATGTCGGGCAGACCGGCTGCCACGCGGAGTACGGAGACTTACTCCGCTCCCCGCACCCGCACGGAAGCCGCTCCCCGTGTGGAAACTTCCGGAAGGCCGGAAACGGGTGCCAACGCCGGCAGCCGGAACCAGACGGTGGAACCCACCCGGAATGCCGCTCTTGAACACAGCGGAACCACTTATACCCGTTCCTCTTCCGCCCGTCCGGCAAACGTCCGGGAAACCCCTGCTGCCGTCTCTGGAGAAAGCCGCACCCGCGAGAGCGGGGTGACCACTCCCGGGGCTACAAGCAGACCGGCCGCAACCCGGAGCACGGAGACCTACTC
>CAZLDP010000016.1:0-16840 GCA_964558145.1 uncultured Prolixibacteraceae bacterium
GGTACAACATGTAAACAACAAATGATCGATGAATAAATCGGAACTTTTTGAGCAGATACGCCTCAAACGAAGTTTTCTCTGCATCGGGCTTGATGCCGACATTTTAAAGATTCCCTCTTTTCTGAAAGAAACCAGCGATCCTGTTTTTGCTTTTAACAAGGAAATTGTGGATGCCACCCACGACCTTTGTGTGGCCTATAAACCCAACCTCGCTTTTTATGAGAGCATGGGGGTGGCCGGATGGGTAAGCCTGGAAAAAACGGTGTTGTATATCAGAGAGAAATACCCCGATCTCTTTTTAATTGCGGATGCCAAGAGAGGTGATATCGGCAATACCAGTTCGATGTATGCGCGGGCTTTTTTCGACCACATGGATTTTGACGCTGTTACGGTGGCGCCTTACATGGGTGAAGACTCGGTGAAACCTTTCCTGGGTTATATTGACAAGTGGGTGGTTCTGCTTGCCCTTACATCCAACAAGGGAGCCGCCGACTTCCAACTGTTGGCCAGTGCGGATGGGTGTAGCCTTTACGAAAAGGTTCTGCGGACTTCACTTTCATGGGGCACAGAAGACCAGTTGATGTACGTAGTGGGAGCAACCCGGGCTGAAAAGATCGCTGAAATTCGTGAGATTGTACCTAACCATTTCCTGCTTGTTCCCGGAATCGGAGCCCAGGGGGGAAGTCTGGAAGAGGTTGCCCACTATGGAATGAACGACCAGTGTGGTTTGCTGGTCAATGCTTCGCGTTCGGTCATCTATGCTTCCGATGGTCCCGATTTTGCCGAAAGAGCTCGTGATGAAGCGCTGAATCTTCAGATTGATATGGAAGAGCTGCTCTTGGAAGCCGAATTGATCTGATGGTATGAAATAAACATGAAGTTATGAAAGAACATCAATGGCATTCCCTGCTCGAAATCATCGAAGGAGAAATTCCCTCTGATCCGTTGGCAGGTTTTATAATTGACAGTCCCTGGTTACCGGGGTGGGCTGGAATCAGTACTTTACAGTATTATACCTCCGAGAAGCTGTGGTTCGAGGCCAATAGGAGGGCGCATAACGAATTTCCCGGAGTTCTGTTCCTCCCTGGATTCTGGTCGGAATTCGGGATGTGTACGGAGCCTTCAGCCTTTGGCGCCAAGACCATCTGGACTCCCTATGCGCTCCCCCATGCCGACAAGGTGATCTCGGATATCAGGGATGCCGGCCAAATCAAAGAACCTAATCCCAAAACCGACGGTCTGCTGCCCTTTGTCCTGCAGCGCCTTTTAAATTGCCGGTCCGAAATGGAAAAAGAAGGCCATGAAATCAGATTTGCCATTGCAAGGGGACCTCTGAATATCGCCTCCTTTCTTATGGGGACCACCGAACTGATGATGGCCCTTGTGATGGACAGCGAACGGACTCATCGCCTGCTTGAAATGATAACCCGTTTCACCATTAACTGGCTCCAGTTGCAGAAAGAGACTTTCCCTTCAACCGGCGGAATTCTGGTTCTCGACGATCTTGTCGGTTTCGTAGGCGAGGAGGAGTGTCGTGAATATGCCGTGCCTTACCTGAAGCGGATCTTTAATGCTTTTGATGCAAAGGTGAAGTTTTTTCACAACGACGCGCAAGGGGTGATAAGCGCTCCCTACTTGCAGGAAATGGGAGTGAATCTTTTCAATTTCAGCTTTGAACATCCTATGGAGGAGATCCGGTCTCTTGCCGGACCTGGTGTAACCCTGCTGGGAAACCTCCCTCCCCGTGATGTGATGGCCGCCGGAAGCCCAGAGAGGGTATACCATGAAACCCGGAAAATGGTGGATTCCGTAGCCGATAAAGGGAGAATTATCTGGTCGGTGGGAGGTGGAATGCCCCAGGGTGTGAGTTCCGACAATATCAGGGCCTTTCTGGAAGCTTTGAAAATTGACTGAAGTTATGGTTTCCCTGGTTTCCCGTTTGGGGAACAAACTTAGGGGACAGGTTGGAGGGTAATGAAGTGAACCTTGATTTGAAAAATGACAATAATTAAAATTGATCTTATGATAAAGCGAAGGAGATTCATCAGACAGTCGGCGGTAGCCACTGCAGGGGCCATGATCGTTCCTGTCCTGATCCCGTCGTCGGTGTTGGGAAAAAACGCGCCGGGCAACCAAATCACCATTGGCCAGATTGGTTGCGGCCGGATAGCGCGTGATCATGATATTTCGGAAACAATTCAGTATGACCAGGCCCGTTTTGTAGCGGTATGTGATGTGGACAGTAAACGAGTTGCCGACGGGAAAAAGCTGATCGAGGATACTTATGCAAAAAAAATGGGGAACGCCTCCTATTCCGGAGTGAAAATGTACGAAGACTATCGTGAGATGCTGGCTGACCCTGGCATTGATGCAGTGATTATCAGTACGCCCGACCACTGGCATTCCCAACCTGCTATTGAGGCAGCTCTAGCCGGCAAGGACATCTATCTGCAGAAACCCACTTCCCTTACGGTTGCCGAAGGGAGGCTGCTGAGCGATATCGTTCATCGCCAGGGCGTTATTTTGCAAGTGGGAACCCAACAACGTTCATCGCCCCAGTTCAGAATTGCCGCGGAACTGGTGCGCAATGGCAGGATTGGCAAATTGCATACCGTGAAGATTGGCCTTCCTGGCGATCCGTCAGGACCCGAGGCGCCGGAGATGCCTGTTCCGTCCAATCTTAACTTTGACATGTGGCTGGGATCGACACCGGTGGTACCCTATACAGAAATCGGGGTTCATCCCCAAAAGGGTTACGGTCGTCCGGGTTGGCTTCGCCTTGAGAACTACGGCGCAGGGATGATTACCGGATGGGGCCAGCATCATTTCGATTCGGCAGCATGGGGTATGGACACTGAATATACCGGGCCGGTTTCCGTTCAGGCCGTGGCAGAATTCCCGAGAACCGGATTGTGGAATGTCCATGGGGATTTCATGGTCAAGGCTGAGTACGAAAACGGGATTGTGATGTTCACCAGCGGGGGATTCCCCAACGGAATCCGCTATGAGGGAACCGATGGATGGATTTTTGTATCACGCGGAAACTACGTGGCATCAGCCAGCGATCCGGTATCGAAAGCCGGCAATGCCAAAGCCCTTGATGCCAGTGATCCGGCCATCCTCCATTCAGTAATCGGTGAAAATGAGATTCATTTATACAAGAGCGATAACCAGCACGGAAACTGGATAGACTGCATCAAAAGCCGGAAAGAGCCGATTTCACCGGTTGAAATAGGACACCGGGCTTGCAGTGTTTGCCTGGTGAGCCATATTGCCATGAAAATCCCCGGAAAACTGGAATGGGACCCCAAAAACGAACGTTTTAAAAATAATGATGCGGCGAATGCTATGTTAAGCCGTCCGCAAAGGTATCCCTACGGTACCAATTACGTTAAAATCTGAGCTCATGTAAATAGATATAATCTAACCATCATTATTAAACCTTAATTATTATGAATCAAACCGTTATGAATTTACGAAAGGGCCGCGGGAGAAACGGCCTTTTTCAAAGCTGGCCACGATGGAGTGACCCTCCCATTTCCTCCCATCTCCGGCAACATTGTACTGATCGTCTGTTGCTCCGGGATAATATCCATCCCTTCCAGTAAGGAGGCCTCTAATCCCGTCTGCCCAAGGGGAAGACTTTTATTGCACTGTTAAGCAGTTGTTTTTGTATTGGCTGTTTTTCAAGTAGTAAATCTTTTTATTCAAGTAAACAACAAAACATCTAACCTTATGGAAAAAAGTTTTCTGGCCTGTGATATTCCAATTATCCACAGGAAGAGAATGTTCTGTCGAAAGATTAGAACGCTGTTCATGTTGATGTTGTTTGTGGTATCTGTACTTACAGCAGGAGCCACAGCCCTTCAACAACAAAAAGTTATCCGGGGAAAGGTTACCGGTGAAAGCGGGGAACCTGTTCCGGGAGCCAGCGTGGTCGTAAAAGGGACCACTGTGGGGACCATCACAGATCCGGACGGTAAATTCAGCTTTTCAGCTCCTGCCAATGCCCAGACATTGGAGATCAGTTTTGTGGGTATGACCTCCCAATTAATTCCCATCGGGAACCAGACCGAATTCAATATTGTGTTAAAGGAAGAAACCAAGGGTCTGGAGGAGGTAGTCGTCGTCGGCTATGGGGTACAGAAGAAAGAGAGTGTGGTCGGAGCCATCACCCAGATTGACAACACGGCGCTGATGAGATCAGGTAACTCCAATGTTACCAGTGCCATTGCCGGTAAACTCTCCGGGGTTTTGACCATTCAGCAGAGCGGGGAGCCCGGGAATAATGACTCTCAGATTATTATCAGGGGTTTATCGAGCTGGAACGGATCTGAACCGCTTGTGTTGGTTGACGGCGTCGAACGTGACTTTTCTGACCTCGACCCCAACGAAATCAATACCTTGTCTGTTTTGAAAGATGCCTCTGCCACCGCTGTATTCGGGGCAAAAGGAGCAAACGGGGTTATCATCGTCACCACCAAAAGGGGTACCCTGGGAAAACCCAAATTGGACGTAACAGCCTCTTATGGTTTGCAAAAAGCCACCAGGATCCCTGACCATATCGATTCCTATACGACTATGAGCCTGTTGAACGTGGCATATATGAACGGTCAGCAGTTTTCCCTGCTTACGCCTGAAAGCGTATTGCAGGAGTATAAGAACCCATCGTCCAGGCTGATGGCCCTGCGCTATCCGAATGTGAACTGGTTTGAGGAGGTAACCCATCCGTTTGCACCTACTATCAATGCCAATTTCAACGTAACCGGCGGAACGAATTTTATCAAATATTTCTGCTCTCTGGGCTATTTTAATGAGGGGAGCTTTTTCAATGCCAAGGAAGATGGCTTTTATGATTTGAATTACAAATTCAACCGGTTTAATTACCGTGCGAATGTCGATTTTAATCTGACTAAAACCACTGTTTTATCTTTTAACCTGGGAGGTGAAACCGGGATTAAGAATAATCCAAATAGCTCTCCGTGGCGTAACCTCTATTCCACCAGTCCGGCCCGTTTCCCAGCCTATTTCCCTTCCTGGGTACTGGAAGAAATTCCCGACCTCGATTATCCTGATGCCAAGGGGATGAGGCTTGCAGAAGCGTTTGGGGAATATACCGGGAATCCCTATACTTCCTTGCAGACCGGGCAATTTAACGAGGATACCTCTTCAAAGCTGTTTACAGACCTTTTGTTTGACCAAAAAATGGATTTCATTACGCAGGGTTTGTCTTTCAGAAGCAAGGTCTCACTCAGCACATACTATAGTAACCGGTCTCTTACGGCCAATCCCTCTTATCCGCAGTACCGGATGGACTGGGAACTGATCGGTACTGGAAAAAATCCGTGGGTCAGGCGGAATCAGGGAAATGAAGTATATACCCTTCCGGTGCTTGACATCAACGTCGGCTCCATGAACGGGGGATATTACCGCGACCTTTATTATGAATTCTCCCTCCATTATGCCAGGACCTTCGGAAACCATTCCTTAAATGCCCTGGCCCTTATGCAACGCCAACAGAAAAACTCAGAGGTCAATTTCCCCTATTTTAATGAAGGTTTGGTCGGAAGGGCAACTTATGACTATTCTCATAAGTACCTTTTAGAGGTGAATGTGGGGTATACCGGTTCAGAGAGGTTTGCCCCAGGTAACCGTTTTGGATTCTTCCCTTCCGGTGCGTTAGGCTGGGTCATTTCTGAAGAACCCTTCTTTAAAGGGGCCGTGCCATGGATCAGCAAACTGAAACTGCGGTATTCCGACGGGTTGGTCGGAAGCGATTATGCTCGGAACAGGTGGCTTTACCTGAGTGATTACTATAAAGACGACCGCAATTACATTCAGGAAGACCTGGGGGCTAATAAATCGGCCCAATGGGAAGAAGCCAGGGAGCGCGACCTGGGCATTGAAATGGGATTGTTTAAGGACCAGCTCAGCATTGTGGTTGACCTTTTTGATGAAAGACGCGATAAAATGTTGCTGAATCCCAAAAGTGTGACTATGTTGGTCGGGAACTCTTTCAAAGAACTGAACCTGGGGAAAGTCAAAAAGCACGGCATAGAAGTAGAGATCGGCTACAACAAAGAGATCAACAATAATTTGAGCTGGTTTACCAAAGCCATCCTGGGCTATAATGAAAACAGGGTGTTGTTTAAGGATGATCCCCCGTTTGCCCCCGACCATACCAAGCTGGCAGGCAAGCCGCTTACCGAAATGCTCAGTAGTGAATTCGGACTGGAAGGATTGGAAATCAGCGGCGTGGAACTGACTGGCGGCGGTTATTTTACATCCGTTGATGATATTCATAACAATCCGTCTCCCATCGCCGTTGAAAAGCTCAACGTGGGAGATTATAAGTTCCTCGATTTTCTGGTCGACGGGAAAATTACCAGTCTCGACAAATATCCTATCAAAGGGTTGACTTATCCTCCCACCACCTTTTCCTGGTCAGGCGGATTCGTCTATAAAAACTTTGATTTTCACTTTCTGTTCCAGGGCAACCTTGGGAAGTACGTTCAATATAACCAAACTTATGAAGTGGAATTTATCAAAGGTGACTGGCGTATTCACTCATCCCAGCTTGATTACTGGACACCGACAAATCCCAATGCAAACCACTCCACACTGCATTACAGCGGATCAAGCAGTGCAGACATCCTTTTCTGGGGCGGCGGTGAAGCAGACCGCGGATATCAGATTATGATCGAAGACCGCTTCTTCCGTAATGCTGACTATGTGCGTCTTAAGGAGGTTTATGCAGGCTATACATTTAAATGGGGGTACCTGAACCGCCTGGCCGGAGTCTCTAATATGCTGGTTTACCTGACGGGCAATAACCTGTGGACATTAACCGGACTGATTGAAGGGGATCCTGAACGGAAAGATTTCCAGCAGGGTTTCTATCCGCAGATGTCTTCCTTCAAGATGGGTGTAAAACTTGCTTTTTAACATAAAACTGGCAACAATGAAAAAGTATTTCATCATATTTATATTGACAGCCTTGGCGCTGACAACGCCATCCTGTCTGGAAGAGTACCTCGATCAGGCGCCTGAGTCGGGTTTGAATGAAGAAGAGGTGTTCAGCACCTATCAGAACTACAGAAATTTCTTCTACGGTGTGTACGAAGGCCGCAAATACTTTGACGGCGGCTGGAGAGACTATAACATCAAGGTGATATTTCCGCTCTATTTTTCATTCTGGGACCAGAAATATACCTGGGAAGGAGTCACCGATGCGGCTGATATGGGGCGCTATATGGAAGGGCATACCTTCAAGAGCGGACAGGTGTCGGCCTTTATCAATAAGTTTACCTATGACGGTAAACGCCGTCCGGTGCTTGAATCTTTGTTTAAATGTATCCGGAAGTGCAACATGGCTATAGCCAATATTGACAAATTACAGGATGCCAACCAGGAGATCAAGGATGATTTTCTCGGACAGGCATACTTTGTCAGGGCATTCTGTCATTTTGAGCTGATGCGCCTGTGGGGACCGATGCCCTACCTGAGGCACGTGATCGGTGCGGATGACCCCTGGGACATTCCCCGTTTATCCAAATATGAATGCCTGGCTAACATTGCACTGGATATGGATTCATCTGCCGTGTTCTTTGCTAAGTGCGACAAGATGCGTCGCGATCCGGGACCAGGACTGCCAGGACACCTGAATGATCCTGACCAGGCCCGTCCGAATGGTGTGGCTGCCAAAGCCTACAAAGGACGCGCATTACTCTATGCTGCCAGTCCGCTTAACAATGACAAAGGCCAGAAAGCCTGGGAAGATGCCGCAAAGGCCAACTGGGAAGCCATTCAGATCGCAGAGCAATACGGTTATGCCTTACTGAGTGCGGCCGACTATAAAAAGAACTTTGTGGGAAACGCCTACAGCAATGAACAGCTTTGGGCCTGGAATGCCGGCAATAAGTCCTGGAACAGTGGAGATTTCCAGGGAATAGTTGCCGGCGTGATCGGTGACAGCAAATCTTCGTGGTCAGGTGTTTGTCCGACACAGAATTTTGTGGATAAGTTTGAAACAAAATGGGGAGATCCCCTGAATACCCCGGAAGAGAGGGCCGCCGCAGAAGCTGCCGGGCATTATAAGGAGCAGGATCCTTACAAGGACCGGGATCCGCGGTTTTACATCGACATTGTTTACAACCAGGCTCCCCTGACCGGATGGTCCGGAGGGAAAGCCCAGATTTTTTATGAGATTAAGGGAGGTAAACCTTCATACAGTGAACTTCTGAACCCTGCCTATCTGGGCAGAAGTTTCACCGGATATTACATCCGGAAAATCTGGGCTGAAGGCAGTGTGAAAAATAAAGTGTCGGCTTATTATACCGATCCGTTAATCCGTTTGGCAGAGCTTTATCTCAATTATGCCGAGGCCGCCAATGAAGCTTACGGTCCGAATACCCCCGCGCCGGGTGCATCGATGACGGCAGTACAGGCTATCAATGTCGTCAGAAAGCGAGTCAACATGCCCGATATCTTACCTCAACTGACTGCAGGCAAAGAGGTTTTCAGGGAAAGGATCAAAAATGAAAGGAACATTGAACTTTGCTATGAAGGACATTACTACCACGACATCCGTCGGTGGAAAGATGCCCCCAAAGCTTATGCCGGCCCGATTATGGGAATGGACATTGAAAAAGTTACGGTGAGCCCGGCTTACCCGACCGGTTTTAAATATACCCGTGTGCCTTTGGAAGGTCTGCGTCAGTCACGGTGGAAAGATGCGATGTACTACCTGCCTTTCAATACGGAGGATAATTTCAAGATGAAGAACTTTGTCCCGAATGAAGTTTGGTAACCGTAAACCTAAAAATCAAAAGGTTATGAGATTAATTGAACCATTATATCAAAAATGCAGATTTGCAGGTTTATTCCTGGCTTTCCTCTTTCTTTCAGGGATCGTCTATGGCCAAGGAAAAGCCAATGTTAAAGTAAGGAGCTTAAGTGTGAACCTGAAGGTGACGGATGAGCAGGGAGTTGCAATTCCGAATGCCAGTGTTGTCATTGGTGAGGGAGCGGTACACACTCAGACAAATCAGAACGGGGAACTTTCTTTCAAAGCTTCTCCTGATGATTTTATTTCTGTTTCCAGTATCGGATTTGAGAAGAGTGTGGTCTTGGCCAGTGAACTGGTCGCCCACAACGTGGTAAAACTGTTTAAGGCAAAACAGTTTATGACATCGGATGACAATGTCCCGCTTCCTTTTGCCGTCTTGAAGAAAAGACAATTGACCGGAAGCTATAATGTGCTGAAAGGAAACCTCCTTGACAAATACCCGACCACAGATATCCGGAATTCTTTTACCGTACTGGCAAATGGCCTGATTGTTCGTGAAATCCATGGAGCTCCGGGTATGAGCGCGGAAGAAGCCCGCGGAACTTTCCGGTTCGATGAGAAGATAAACGTGTCTGCCAGAGGAAGAAATGTTATTTACATCATTGATGACATTCCCACGGATATCACTGAAATGCCTTTAGATCCGCAAGAGATCGAAACAGTTACCATCGTGAAAGATATGGTAGGAAAATCGATGTTCGGTCCGGCTGCCGCTGATGGCATTATCTTTATTAAGACCAAAAGGGGACGGGCCAACGAGCGTATCATGAATGTCAACGTCGAAACCGGGGTGAACGTGGTCGACAGGTTCCCCGAATTTGTCGATGGGGCTGACTATGCCCGACTGAACAACCTGGCCAGGACGAACAGCGGACTGGAACCTCTTTACAGCGATAAAGACATTGCCGAGTATGCCAAAAATGATCCGTATGACATGGACCATCCCAGTGTTAACTGGAGAAAACTGTTGTTCAAGGACAATATGGCGTTCCGCAGGGCTAATATTTCTTCAACCGGAGGAAATGACAGGGTTCGCTATTATGCCTATGTGGGCTATAACGGCGAGGGTGACATTTATAAAATTGGCGATAAGGCTGATTATAACCGTTTGAATACCCGCTCGAATATCGATGTCAATATCAATGATTTCATCAACGTACAGTTTGACTTCTTTGGGGGTCTCAGCTTCCGGCGTTCGCCCAATTACGGGTATGACCCTGAATTCACGTCAGAAGGTACTGATAATCCGGCTCTTGATATTGTGGAATTTGGAACCGTCATCAATGATGTCTGTAACATTCCGCCGGTAGCTTTTCCGGTCTACGCCAATAACAGTCCAGATCTCGACCAGCCCTGGTACGCCGTGGTGCCTTCATACACACAAAACCCGGTGGGAAATCTTACCAACAACGGTTATTATTCTGAAACAGGCCGGATGGGTGCGTTTAATGTGGCGCTTGAATATGATATGTCAAGTATCCTGAAAGGACTTAAATCGAGGTCTTACGTCGGATTCAATGCTTTTAACCTGATCAGGGTAGGAAAAGCTGAAAATTATGATGCCTATATTGTAAATCCGGGAATCTCCCCCATAACGGGTGCCGATACGGTCACTCTGACCAAGAGCAGTTCTCATTCATACGTAAAACAGGCAGATCAGGCAAAATTGCACGATTATTATTACCTCCGGTTTGCTGCGTATGAAAACCTGAGTTATTATAAAAAGTTCGGGGAAAATTCATTGGATGCTTCCTTTACTTACTATCTGTCAAAAGTTTACAGAAATGGAATCGAGGAGCCTCAGAGACAGCAGAACGGTGTTTTGTCTGCCCTCTATTCTATTGAGGATAAATATAATATCCACGGCGTGCTGAACTATGCAGGAAGCAGCAGTTTCAGTCCCGAGGAACGTTATAAATTATCTTCCTCTATCGGCGCCAGTTGGGTAATCTCTGATGAGAATTTTATGTCAGGTGTGAAATTCATCGATTACCTCAAACTGAGGGCAGAGACCGGTATCCTGCATTATGAAAGTTTCATGTCGCCATTCCGCTGGAGAAATGACTGGAATTTTAATGATACTGGAGTCGATTTCGGACCGTTTACCTCTAATCAATGGTTTGGTTCAGCCGTTGACGGAACTGTATTCAGAACGGTTCAAAGCCGAACCGGCAATCCTGACCTGACCTGGGAGAAAAGAAGGGAAATCAATGCCGGTATCGATGCCCTGATGCTGAAACGTAAGGTTAATCTGGAAATTAACTATTTCAACCATCTCCGTGACGGACAGATTGCCCAGTTAGCCAGCCTTCCTTATGTGGTCGGTATTTCTAGCTGGAGACCGTACTTTAATTTCAATCAGACCCGTTATCAGGGAGTTGAACTGGCTCTTCAGTATACCGACAATGAGGGTGCGTTTAAATATTCTTTTGGTGGCAATGCTGTCACTCAAAAGGCCATCAATGTGAAATATGACGAGGTTCAATACCGGAATGCCTATCAGTTCAGGCAAGGAAAGCCCAATGACGCCATTTGGGGACAGAAGTACATCGGGCGGTATAAGTCGGACGAAGAGGCCCAGGCAACCGGACAATATGCCAATTCACCTCTCTCTTTATATGATGCCACCTTGAATGCGGGAGATCTGAAATATGAAGACATGAACAAAGATGGCGTGATCGATGACAATGACCAGTCGCAAATCGGAAATTCTTCTCCCAGGCTTTATTATTCCCTCAACCTTAAGCTCAATTACAAAAATGTGGAACTTAGCCTGCTGGGTAACGGTGCCGCATTGTATGACATTGCGCTGAATAATAAATATTACCAGAATGGCTGGGGAGATAACAACTACTCGAAATTTGTATTAGAGAACCTGGAAACCGGAAAATATCCAAAACTCACTTATTTCCAGGTCAGAAACAATTTTGTCACTTCTGATTTTTGGCTGACAAAGGGAGGATATTTCAAAATCCAGAATGCGGAGCTTGCCTGGAACGTACCGACAGCCGGATTGTCGTGGTCAGGCGTACGGGTGTGCCGATTATTTGTCAGGGGCGCCAATCTGGCCACATTTACAAAAGTGAAGGATATCGATCCTGAATCGAAAAACTCAGGACTGGGAACCACCACCGTGAATGATGATGACAGAGGATTGTACCCGCTCTTCAGAACGGTCTCATGTGGGATTAAATTAACCTTTTAATGATGACGATTATGAAAACAAAAAAAATCATACTGCTTGGGTTACTCGCCATATTATTGGGTTCCTGCCAGGATTATCTTGAACCTTATCCCAACGGGGACAGAGATACAGAGGATATCTGGAAATACCAGGATATGGTTCAGGGTCTCATCGGACAATGTTACGATGACATGCCTAGAAATTATAACAACATAGAAGGAGCTTACCTCGACTGTGCCGCTGACAATGCAGTTTACACCAGTACTACTGCAGCAATCCGGAAAATGGCCGTCGGAGCCCTGACCACAGGGCAGGATCCCTGGAATACATACTGGGACCGTGACTACAAAAAAATTAACCTGGTGAACATGTTCCTGGAGGACAGGAAAGGGTTCAATACCCGGTTCCTGATCGTTCCTCACCTTGACAGTCTGGTGAAATACCGCCTCCAGGGTGAAGCTTTTGCCCTTCGGGCATGGTACCAGTGGGACCTGCTCCAGAAATTCGGCGGCAAGGGAATGAACGGACAGATGCTTGGATTCCCGATCGTTCTGAAACCGATTGACTTTACTGGAGAGGTGAACCTGAGCCGGAATACATATGATGAATGCGTGGCCCAAATCCTGGCCGATTGCGACTCAGCCTACAAATATCTTCCGATTGCCCATCGTGACTTTCTGGTACCGGTCGGTGACCGGACCTATGCCGGAGGAATTTATTGGGGCCGCCTCGACGGAATCACCACCCGTGCCATAAAGGCAATGGTTTACCTGACCTGGGCCAGTCCGCGCTTTAATCCTAATAATGATAAGACGCGTTGGGAAAATGCTGCCAAATATGCCAAAGAAGTCATTGACTTTAAATTGAACGTGGATGGCCAAGTCACTAAAGGCTTTAATCCGGTCGATGGTGTAAATTGGGTCAATCCCAATTTCCCGGGCATCGTGTGGACGGCCAGGTATGAGAATAGTAACGATGCCATGGAGAGAGCTTTTTATCCGGGCGGCTTCCAGGGCAATGGAGTTATTGGTCCTACCCAGGAACTCATAGATGCTTTTCCTATGAAGAACGGTTATCCGATTACGGATCCACGATCAGGTTATAGTCCGGATGCTCCGTACAAAGACCGTGATCCACGGTTTTACAGCATCATATTCTATAATGGTGCGGATGCGAAACGAAATAATACGGGTGCCTCCATGTACAAATTTGAAACATACTTAGGAGGCAAGGATGCCGCGGATGTAAGCTCAAAGAACACCAGAACAAATTATTATATAAAGAAGTTTGTTTTCATGGGATTGAACTGGTCTGACAAAACAGTGAACCGGCAGCCACACGCCAAGTTTTACGTTCGATGGGCTCATATGGTACTGACTTATGCAGAGGCCATCAACCACGTTGAAGGCCCGGTCAGCGGTGCCAAATTTGGTCTCTCAGCCAAGGATGCCATGAAATATCTCCGTGCCCGGAAAACATACGACGGGGCCAATGGATTTACTTCGGATCCTTTTCTTGATGAGGTGGCAACTGCTGGGGAACAGGCATTCGACGAATTTGTCAAAAACGAAAGAAGAATAGAAACCTGTTTCGAAGGAATGCGTTTTTATGACATTCGCCGTTGGAGCACTGACCTGACGCCGCTCAATAAACCTGTACATATGGTTGAAATTACCAAGAAGGAGGATGGTAGCTTTATGTACAATCTGAATAAGGTGGCTGAAGAAAGGGTGTATAAATCAGCTTATCTGCCAATTCCTTATACAGAAATGGTCCGTATGAGCAAGCTTGAACAAAATGAAGGGTGGGATGCCTGGAAATAAATTCTAAAAAATGAAGACAATGAAAAAAATAATTGCCCTTATCTTTCTGATAACCGTGCTCAGCGCGTGTTACGAGGATTATATCAAAGACTATGATTATGACGGGATATATTTCCCCTATCAGACCAATGTGCGGACATTCGTCGTGGGGGAAGGCATGAAGATCCAGGTGGGAGCGGCCCTGGGCGGGGTCCGCAACAATGATCGTGACCGGGTGGTGACCTACAAGCTCGACAACAGCCTGATCAATGCGGAGACGTTGGCCACCATGAAAAACGGCTTTACCTATATCAAGAATTCGATGGAAGGTGTGACGGAACTCAAATTGTTACCGGCCAACTACTATACGGTTTCAGATGCCGGCAAGATGGTGATAAAGAAAGGGGAGCACTCCGGGACAGTGACCATCCGGCCTGATTCGGCCCGGTTCCTCTCTGACCCTGCCACCCTGGCGGCTACCTATGTGCTGCCTTTCAGGATCCTCACGGCAGATGCCGATACGCTGCTGGCCGGTAAGGATTATGCCGTGATCGGCGTAAAATATGAAAGCATGCTCTTCGGAAACTACTGGCATGGCGGGGTGACCATCGAAAAAGATGCCGGAGGGGCGGTGGTGAACACCACCAACTATTTTACGACCATCCCTTCACCCGACAGCAAGGCATGGGTTCTGAAGACAATCGCCCCGTTTGAACTGACGACCAACGGGGTGAGCGACCTTTCGAGCTCCTCCAAACCGGAGATGAAGCTGACCCTGAACGGAGGCGCCGTCACCATCAGCCCGATGGACGGAGCCACCTACCAGGTGCTACCCGATGGCGCCAGCACCTATAACCAGGCTAAACTGTTACAAAACAGGAAGATCTTCCTGAACTACAAATACCAGAATGCAGCCGGGAATTGGTGCTATGCCAAAGATACGCTGACCTTCCGCAACCGCATCCGCGACGGGGTCAATGAATGGCAGGACGAGAATCCGGCAAATTACAAATAACAGGATTCAGGATTGAATGAGTCAGACGACTTTTGTCCGATGACTTATCATTTAGGTGAATGAAAGGCGGGGCTTATGCAACTCCGCCTTATTTCCTGAATCCTTAACACCGGAGAAGCACCTGAACTATGAAAAATCCTATTTTTGCAGAAAGTATCTCATTATATTAAATTATCCAAAATGAAAAATATCTTAGCCTATGTTTTGTCGGCCGGCCTGATCACAATGGCAGGCTGTGGTACAAAGCAACAGACCTCAACAGAACAAAAAAGTATGTTTACAGGAGCCAAAGGAGAAGTAAAACTCATCACCCTTGATCCGGGCCACTTTCATGCTGCGCTGGTTCAGAAATCAATGTATGAACAGGTCGATTCAACAGTGTATGTTTATGCGCCTGAAGGTCAGGATGTAAATGACCATCTCGCCAAAATTGAAGGTTTCAATACGCGGACAGATAATCCCGCTGCGTGGAAAGAGAAGGTATACACCGGAGCAGACTATTTTGAAAAAATGTTGGCTGAGAAACCGGGGAATGTGGTAATTCTCTCCGGGAATAACGCCAAAAAAACCGATTACATTTTAAAATCAGTAGAAGCCGGTTTCAATGTCCTGGCCGATAAACCGATGGTGATTACGCCGGAATTATTTCCGATGCTGGAACAGGCCTTTGCCGTAGCCGCTGAAAAGGGCGTAATGCTTTATGATATCATGACCGAACGGTATGAGATAACTACCATGTTGCAGCGGGAGCTGTCGCAGATTCCAGAAATTTTTGGTGAACTTCAGAAAGGAAGCCCCGAAAATCCTGCCATTACCAAGGAGAGCGTCCACCATTTCAGCAAATTGGTTTCGGGAACTCACCTCAAACGTCCGGCATGGTTTTTCGACACCGACCAGCAGGGAGAGGGAATTGTCGATGTGACCACTCACCTGGTTGACATGGTGCAATGGGAAGCATTCCCTGAAGTTGTTCTGAAAAAGGAGGATGTGGAACTGGTTTCTGCCCGTCATTGGACGACAGACCTCACGCCCGGAATGTTCAAACAGGTGACGGCTCTCGATGCGTATCCCGACTACCTTCAAAAAAATGTGGAGGACAGCTTGCTGAGGGTTTATAGCAATGGAGAGATAAATTATAAGCTGAAGGGTGTCCACGCCAAAGTATCCGTGATCTGGAACTTTGAGGCGCCCGAAGGAACCGGTGACACCCATTACAGCATCATGCGGGGAACCCTTTGCAATGTGATCATCCGGCAGGGAAAGGAGCAGAATTTCAAACCTACCCTGTATGTGGAGCCGGTGGAAGGCGCAGGAGCCGGTTTTGAACAAAAGCTTACCGTGGCTGTAGACCAGAATCTGGCTGCCCGTTATCCGGGAATCAAACTGGTGAAGGAGAGTGAAAAATCGTGGAAAGTGGAAATTCCTGATCAGTACATGGTAGGTCACGAGGCCCACTTCGGCCAGGTTACCGGGAAATACCTTGAATTTTTGGCGGAAGGTAAAATGCCGGAATGGGAAGTTCCCAACATGATTGTCAAGTATTATACGACTACCGGGGCGCTGAAACTTGCCCAGCAATCGAAATAGAACGGTGGGAGAATAAAACAAAAAAACAGCGCAAAGGGTGCCCTTTGCGCTGTTTTTTTAGAAGCAGAATCAAGCCTGTGTAGGGCTCATTTCGGCAAAGTATTTAAAAAACCGGGGTATCGTCCGTATCCCGTTGAAGAATTGCTCCATGGTATAGTTTTCATTGGGGGAATGGATGGCATCTGATTCGAGGCCAAAGCCCATGAGAATTGATTTCACTCCCAGTATCTTTTCAAAAGTGCTGATGACAGGAATACTGCCGCCCGAACGGACCGGTACGGGTAAAACGCCGTAAACCTCCTCATAGGCCTTTTCGGCAGCCTTGTAAGCCGGCAGGTCGATGGGGCAGACGTACCCCTGGCCGCCGTGGAGGTAGCTTACTTCCACTTTTACCGATGCAGGGG
>CAZLDP010000017.1:0-16378 GCA_964558145.1 uncultured Prolixibacteraceae bacterium
GAAGTGATTCTGATGGACGAGCCGCTTAAAGGTTTGGACATCAAGCTCAAACTAAACCTGATCCGCACTTTTTCAAAGATCTGGGAGAGCGACAAACGGACCGTAATCTTCGTAACCCACGATGTGGAGGAGTCGCTGCTCCTCGGGAATGAAATCCTGGTCATGAGTAGGCCCCCTGTGCGAATCCTTTCCCGCACAAAAGTCAACTCTCCCGTGCCCGGCCGGTCCCTTGACCTGGATTCTCTTTCCGGGTTGAAAAAAGAGTTGATTGGTATTCTGGAAAACTGACCTTTAAAGTATTTATATAATGATAGTTAACAATTATCGTCCTGTTGTGAAAAATTTTTCCGGGAAATTGATAGGGATGCTTTTTTTACTGATCACGTGCAGCATCAACCTTTACAGTATCGAACCCGTCTGGAAAGGTGAACCGGTAAAAATAAAAGTGCTCTGTTTCAATCTCCGTTTCGGGGAACTGGCCTCGCTCGAAGAGTTGGCCTCCTTTATCGACAGCATCCACCCCGATGTGGTGGCCCTCCAGGAAGTGGACGTGAGAACCTTCCGCGACCGGGCCAAACACCAGAACGGAAAGGATTTCATCACGGAACTCGCTTTCCGGACCGGTATGCTGTCGGCATACGGACGCACCATCGACTATGCGGGCGGATATTACGGTATAGGAATTCTATCCCGTTTTCCCTTTTCTGAAACCCGGCGGATCCTGCTGCCCATGCCTGAGGGAGCCAAAGAACAGCGCACCCTTCTCCTTGCCGGAATCGAATTACCTGGTGGAAAGGAATTTACTTTTGTTTCCACCCACCTCGATCACTCTACTTCTGCAGTGAGGAGAGTCCAAGTAAAAGCGCTCAATGCTGCTTTGTCGAAAATCAAATCACCTGTTATAGTGGCAGGAGATTTTAATGCAAAACCCGACTCCCCGGAAATAGCAGACGGGATGCGAAAGTGGCAAATGGCTTGCACCCATGATTACACCATACCCTCTTCTGCTCCTTCGTCCAAGATCGACTATATCTTTTATGCTCCGGCAGGCAGGTGGCGAAAAACAGGAGCGGCCACACCCAGAGTGACCCTCTCCGATCATCTTCCCCTATGGGCAGAGTTGGAGTTGCGGTGAGCGCAAATCCTCAACTGCACCGATTTCGACTCACTCCCCTTCCAGATCCCGTTGGGAGCCCTGTTGGCTCAAAGAATCGAAAACCCCCTTCCGGGAAATCAGGGTAACCGGGCAATCCGGATATTCCGGAAACGGATTTCGGCTCCTTCCGATTCCAGACAGATGTATCCTTCTTTTTGGGATGATTTGCTGATGCCGTTTACAAATTTGCCGTTTACCGACAGTTTGATGGTCCCGTCGACACACACCACATCATAGGTATTCCATTCGCCTTTGCCTTTGCAACGGTTTTCGACCGATTTGCTCCGGTTGCCTCTTGGATTGTCGGGAACTGTTTCCACTCCCCCGACACCGAAAAGTTCGCCATGGACATAGGCAATGGGGGGAACTACTCCGTCTTTGACATTCTGGTTGACCCAGTCTAATTCGAGCATCTGAACTTCCACTCCATCGGGTAAACGGTTTTTACCGGGTTCTGCGCTGCTCCAGACAAAAGTTCCTGAATTGCCTCCGGCTTCCATGTGCTTCCATTCGATGTGCAGCAGGAAATTGCTGTACTTTTCTGCGCTCCTGATCACCCCTATCGGATGGCCGGTGCATATCAACTCCTTCCCATTGACTTTCCAGGTCTGATCTTCCGTGTTGACCTGAATCCATTGCACCGCTTTCCCCTTGTCTTTCTTCCCGGTGAGGAAGGCGGCATAATCCATCTCCTTGCCGAAACAAAAAAGTGGTTTTTGGGCAAGAGAAACTCCTGCTGTCAGAAGCAGGAGCAATCCCGTCAGCTTAATATTTCTCATGAAAACTTAATTTTCCCCTGCTATTCCTGCGCTTTGTTTTCCGTGCCCACCACCGGGATTTCCTCTTTCACTTCGGGAACCGGGCCGAAAGCATAGGTTTTGGGTCCTAAATAGAGGTCAGAATTGAGTAGTTCTTCCCAGGTCACTTCTTTGCCGGTATAGGCAGCAATCCGGCCCATTATAGTCACCAAGGTGGAGTTGACCTGGGCTTCGGCGTCGTTCACTGTTTTACCCGTCCGGATTCCCGTCACCAGATTGATGTGTTCCTGTACGAAGGGATTGGTGACTTTCCAGGGTGAAGTCAGGTCATTCTCATTAGGATGCGGATATTTCCAGATTTCATTTCCTTGCAGATCATAGAGGGTTCCTGCAGCATCGGCAAACCCTTTGGTTCCATTAATCTGTTCCAGTTTCTGGTTGGAACAGCCGTTGATCTGGCGGGCGGCGCAATGGGTGCGCATGCCGTTGTCGTACACATATTCCACACTGAAAAAGTCGTATTGATCGCCGGAGATCCTTCTCTGCCGGCCACCCCATCCGATGGCTTTCACCGGATTCTTACCCATATACCAGTTCATCACATCGATTTCATGGATGAATTGTTCGGTGATGTGGTCGCCCGAAAGCCAGCAGAAGTTGACCCAGTTGCGCAGCATATATTCCATATCGGTCCATTGAGGCATCCGGTTTCTGTACCAGAGGGCACCGCCGTTGCGGATGATATTGGCGCCTGTAATCTCTCCAATCATTCCGTTGGCTACCTGGCGCCAGGTTTCCATGTAATCTTTCTGTACCCGGCGGATGGTGCCGCTGACCATGTTCAGACCAATGGCCTCAGCCTTCTTCGCAGAGGCAAGAACAGAGCGCGCTCCAACCGGATCAACCGCGATGGGTTTCTCCATGAAAATATGTTTTCTGGCCTCCACGGCAGCCTCCACATGGGCCGGCCTGAAGTGGGGCGGAGTACAGAGCAGGACGATATCCACCCCTGAATCAATCACTTTTCTGTAACTGTCGAAACCCAGGAAACAATTTTCATCGGCAATCTCCACATTTTTCTCCTGTTTCAGTTTGGCACGGCATTGATCGATCTTGTCCTGAAAAACATCGCCCAACGCGGTAATCTGCAGGTTGGGACCTGCATCGAGAAAATTGAGGACTGCCCCGGTTCCCCGACCTCCGCATCCGATCAGCCCGGCTTTCAGTACCGGTCCGTCGGGTGCCTGGTCAAGCAGTTCAGGAAGCAGAAATTGTTCTTTTCCTCCTGTACAAGAAGTGATCACTCCGGGAATGGCAAGGGCACCCAAGGCACCCCATGAGCTTTTCGTGATAAAACTCCTGCGGTTAATTTCAGTTTTTTTCATGGATTTTAAATTTTTTCAAAAGTTCAAATATAAAACACTCAGCCCTAAAAACGGCATTAAGGCGTGGAAAATTCAATTATTAGCTCCATTTAAACTGAATTTAATCCGATCCATTCGGGCTTTCTTTTGATCCCTGCCGGGAGAGTGACCCTCTGAAAGGCGGTCAGCGTTTTTCTGGGCGGTACCTGATGGTATATTCTGTGGCTGCTTTGGGAAAACGGAGCTCATAGCAGTTATCTCCGGTCAGCGTGACCTCCACCTCGCGGGATGTTACCGGGCGGGTCCTGCTTTTAATCCGGAGCACTCCTTCCCCTTCCACAGGGGTAATCCTGATTTTACGTTGGTCCATGAAAAGTGCGATATCACCACGAGGTGTCGGCACTTTCCCTTCGATCCATTCCAGTCCGGCCAACGTAGGCTCGGCTATCCACGAAGTATAACCGGGAGCAGTGGGTCTTACCCCCAGCAGGTACTTCCCGAAGAGATAGACCGGATTGGCTCCCCAGGCATGACAGAGGCTTTTCCCAAAAGGCCTGCCGTACATGGCGTAATGCGCATCGCCCGACTGGGAGGGATCGTAGGCTTCCCAGATGGAGGTGGCACCCAGCTTCAGCATGCCGCCCCAATAATCCCGCACAAAATCGAGGGCTTTCTCCTTCTCCCCGATCTCGCACAAGGCGGCCAGCTCATAAAACTTCATATAGGGGGTGGTGATCTTCAGAATGTCGTCGTTCAGGATCACATGGTCGCGGATTTTCGCCTTCATTTCATCACCGGCATAGCCGAAAAGCAGGGCAAACATATTGGCATAACGGGTTACCGTCTGGCTGACCACCCCATTTTTCCGGTTGTGGAGGAGTCCGTTTTTTTCGTCGCTCCAGAAGACCTCCATGGTTTTCTGTTTCAGCCATTCTGACCCTCTCCTGCAAAGCGCCGCGTATTCCGTATCTCCTGCCAGCGAAGCACTTACCTCCATGGCTTCGAGGCTCCGGGTCAGCAAAAGTTGCTGAAAACTCACCTCGCCGGTCTTGTCGATTTCGGCCCAGTCGATAAACACCCAGTCGCCCGGCTGACCTTCCACAAATCCACCCGGGTTGGCCCTGCTCAGGCAGAACTCCATCAGGCTTTTCATCCGGGGATAGAGTTCCCTTACAAAAGCTGTATCTCCCGTGTAGAGAAAATGGTCATAAATGCCAATCATCCAGTAAAATGAATAATCGAGGATGGTGTTGATATGGGTCTCCACCGGATCGTGTCCGCGAAGGGCGTTGATGGTCCGCTTGTTGACCGCTTCGTCGAAGAAGGTATAGAAATTCATCAGATAGCTCTGGTAGGCGTCGCCGCTCCATACCCATCTGTCGCGCTTGATCCCATCAAGATGGAATTCCCTTGTGTTGAGATGGAGGGTGTAGAGCGATACCTCATAGATCCTGTTGAGCAGGGTGTCGGAACACGAGAAGGCTCCCCTGTTGTTTACCGGAAGGTATTCCGAAAGCGCCGAGATCCCCCTGAGGGCAACTCCATTGTCCCATACAACCTTAATGAACCTGAAGGCCCTGGTTTCAGTGGTGTCGTTGCAGGCGGCTGCATGATCGACCTCCAGGTATTCGTAAGTTTCAGCTTCCGTTTCTGCCTCTGCCTCCTGACGGGTTTCCCCATAGAAGAGCTTCAGCCGGCCTCTCCCTTGCAGCTTTTCCACAATGACTTTTCCAAAACTCTCCCTGCCAAAATCAACCAGCATATGGTTTGCTCCCTTTTCCACTACCCGTGCAGAGACTGGGGTATAGGCTAATGAAAAGGTGGAGGGAGGATTGGCCGGATCGCTGAAATCGTAAAAGGCGACCGGGTAAAACTTATGATTCTGGTTGGTTACGCTCCAGGAAGCATCACTTTGGATGGCTGTGCCCTCCACCAGGATGGAGGGAAAGGTCCGGTAATTTTCCACCAGCACGGCAAGATGGTGTTTCCCTGCCGGAAGTATGAAATTCTCAGGATTCACATCGGGAACAACCCCGCCGTCAATGCGGATATGGTACCTGCCGTCGGCATAAATCCGGACGGATTCCGGCTTGTCGAACGAATAGTTTTTTTCAAACCTTACCAGGCCATAGGGGGAATCCATTCTCCAGAAAGGGGGATAGGGCTGTCCGCGTTCCTGTCTTTTCCCGGCCACCTTTTGATGCAGCCATACCTCAAAATCACCGGGATACCAGATCCACCGGGCAGTAGAAGCAGGCTGGCCCTCTGTGGTTTTCCCCTGTTGTTGTGCAGAAGCCTGCCACCCTGAAAACATCATACAGGAGAGCAATCCGGCAATGAGAAATGTTTTTCCAAAGCTTGATAAAATGGGATTCATCTTTTCTTATTTTTCTGTTAGTTGTGATTTTCACGACGGAGGGTAACAGGTCCAAGAAGCCCTGATTCCAGCAGGGGTGAATCTGCCCGGTAGAACGAATAGGTGGAAAAGGTTTTCCGTCCGCTGCTCCTGGGTTTTTGATTCATTAGCCAGTCGGGGAAAGCACTGTCGCGGATGCCGTCATAGGGCAGTTGTTCATCACCGATCAGACGGTTTACCCAGAGGTTGGCCACCTCAATTTCAAGCAGGTTTTCGCCCGCACGGATCATTCCGGTCACATCGGTCTGCCAGGGCGCCGTCCAGACGGTTCCGGCATCTCTGCCGTTTATCCTTACGCGGGCCATATTCTTCACTTTTCCGAGGTGAAGGAAAACAGGGCCTTCGGTTCCGGAGTCAGCAAAGGTAAATGTTTTGCGATAAACCGCTATGCCCGAATAGTATCTGATCCCCTTGACGGGATGGTGTGCCCAGTCACTGAGCGAGTCAAAAACAATTTCTTCGGGGCCGCCCCACCGGGGGTCGAACGAGACCTTCCATGGGCCTTCAAGGGTTTGAATCACCTCTTGGGGATAGAAATTTCTGAGGGCAGCGTGGGGCGCCGGAGTTTTTTCATGGTCAAAAACCACGAAGAAACTCTGATACGGTTCAAAGCGCATGGGAATTACCGCATCGGCTCCCTGCAGCGTCATTTCCGGAAGATCCCTGATGGCTCCGGTCAGCGGATCCCAGCATTCAGGAGCTCCCTTGGCATCTCTGAACGTGCACGAAGCGGTTACAAGCTGGTCACTTTTGTTGGAAACGAACCAGATGTCGGCGTGAGGTAGTTCCCGGTGGGTATACCTGACGGGTCCGTCGCTCCTGAAATCCTCATTAATCTTCATCGATTTCAGCAAGGCGACTGTGGCGTCATAGTGAGGATACATCTCCCCACCGGTGGGAGTGAGCGCTCCTCCCCACCAGAGGGTTCCCTGCCCTCTTTTTATGGCGGTGACCTCTGTGGGGATTTCTTCTGTCGCCCATATATTGGACGCGAGCTTCCTTACTTGGCGGTCGCAATCCGGGTACCCCGACAATCCGGGCGAATGGAGCGGCGGGTTTCCGGTGACGGTTGCCCCGGCCATCACCAGTTCCCTGATTTTTTTTGCCAGACGGGGAGTCATCGTTTTCCGGCAGGGGATCACCAGCAGGTGGTACGATGCGCCTCCAGGGAAGACGATTTTATGGTCGCTAACGGTTGCCCTTTCCAGCATCAGTGGCGAACAACCATCGAAATTGTAACCTCTCCGGTCGGGGATGGTATCGTTTCCTTCCAGGGCTGATTGAGGCGGGCGGAAGACATGGGGGGCTCCTTCCGGGGTGAGGTAGAGGATGTCGGCCACGGTACGGCCTTGTTGAAGCAGGAAGGAACAACGGGAGATGTAACGGTGGTATCCTTCAGCCATCGGCCACCAGGTCTGGCCCCGATCCCAGTGTACCCCGTAAGGTCCCATGGTCATACCCGGACGGAGGTTCTCGCCCAGGGCCTTATGGGCAAAAGTATGATAGACAAAATGGTTGATCCCAGCGGCAAACGCCCAATCGCCCTGATTTTTCAGCAGTCCCGGCCAGGCTGTGTAGCCTTCTTTGCCTGCATTGGCAGTAAAAGCTTCTGCCGAAACCATGGGCCTTCCCATCACATGTGCCACGGAGGTGGCCTCCACGCATCCAAAGGAGGAGTTGAAGCCTACCCCTTTCAACCAGAATTCGCAACTGGGTACATCGGCAACTGCACCCAGGTCTAAGTCGGCACAGGGATTCATATCGTAAGGCTGGATCGATAGGTTTAGTCCGTACCGTCTTCCCGTCTCCCTGATGTAACCGGCATGGTTCTCCAGCACCAGTTCCTGGGCTGTCAGACGGAGATCCCACAGAAACCGCTCACTGATTTCACGGCTGGTAACCACCACCCCGCTGAATACCGGAAGATAGGGCAGCGGATCGTAACCCCGCCGTTTTTTAAACTCTTCACGAAACGTATCGCTCCAGTTCTGGGCACCCATTTCCCAACTGTCCATGTGGAGACGGGTTAATCCCCCTGACGACACCTTGCGGGTGAAATCCGATTTGGTGAAGAGCTTTCCAATGAAGGCGTTGAAATGGTTTCTGAAAGCAGTGGTGTCGAATTTGTCACATTCAAAACCCAGTCCGGGGTAGGGTGCCGGCCGGGTAACCGCCCCGTTGTTGCGCATACCCATCCGCACAATGGTCCACTTGCCGGGCGGTACCTGCCAGTCTATGATTCCCTCTTCACGCAGGTACGGGGTAAGGTCCACGATTTTTTCAGGATCGACAGCCTCCTCAGGAGATTCCGGGGCAGGGAAAAAGGGCTCGGGAAGGAAAGGTTTCACGCCCTCCATCGAAGTATAGGGTGCTCTGGTAAAAAGCGCTTTTTCGTCGATGCCGGGAATTAGGTTGTCAACCGGCGGGGTTGGAAAAGCCAGAACCGCCACATCTTCATAATAAGCCATCCATTTTTCACGCAAGTCGGGTGTGAGCGTCCCATATCCGAAAAAGGGTTTCCGGGGTTCCGGTACCGGTAGTTGGATCTGCCCGATGGTGTCGCTGCTCACCTTTAGGGTGGAACTGACCAGGTGGCGCATCGATTCCCCGGCTTCCACCCACGGACCACCGCTACCCGACCATCCGGGACCTACCCCCAGGGTCATGGTGATTCCCAACCGCTCGCACTCCTTCATGGCATGGGCAAACAGTTCCTGCCACTCTTCGCTCAGAAAATCGACTTTTCCCCGGGGCACCCCCACATTCACCTCCAGGAAAAGCACATTGCCAATCCCTGCCTCCTTCATCGCTTCGAGGTCGGCAGTCATGGCTTCGCCGGAGAGGTTTCCATCCATGAAATACCAGTATACCCCGGGGCGTACCGAATCGGGGGGAGCGACAAACGACGCTCTCAGTTCGCTGGTTGTGACCGAAACCGGGGAAACACCGGGGGTTGAGCGCTGCAGGCAGGCCGGCAGCAGGGCCAGTAGGGCCAGGATAAGCTGAAGCGAACGGTTTTTCATGGTTTGAATGTGAGGTTTTAATACGGCTTACCGGACTATTTTTACTTTTTTAGGCGCTTTCACCGTGGTATTGATTTTCCCGTCGGCCGTTTGGGTGTGCTTGATATACACCACGCCTTGCGGAGTGGGGAAGGCGCCTTCGGCCCAACTGAGGTCTCCCAGGTGGGGTTCAATCCTGATTTTCCGTGCGCCGGGTTCCATAATCTGAACGCCCAGCACATGACGGGTGAGCCAGGAAGTGGGACCTGATGCCCATCCATGACAGAAACTGTGACGGAGTTCCTTGTAACAGTACCCTCCGTACGAACAGTGGACATCGGTTTTTCCTTCCGGAACGGGTTTGTCAATTCTTCCGGCATTCTTCATCCAGTCGATGTCGAAATCTTCCCAGAAAGTGGTTGCCCCCAGGTCGAGCATGCCTCCCCAGTATTCCCTGATGTTGTCAATAGCTCCCTGGTAATCGCCGGCCATGGCGCGGGCTGTGAGCATGTAATACCCGTAAAATGTTGACATCCGGTGAACACCGTCGCGTGCCAGAACTTCCGAGTTGGCTTTTTCAGGGGGTACAAGCCCTGACATGGCCAACAGGGCGGCGGCCTGTTTCGATCCAGCCATTTCCGGAACATGTTTTCTTAGTTTTGCTACAGTGGTTCTGCAGAGGTCTTCCGTAACGTAGTCACCCAGAATTTCAGAGATTTCAATGCCTGCTTCGAAAGTCATCACCATCATCGCCTGTAATCCGGCATGAATAGCTTCCTTGTTTTCACTTGATGGCCAGTCGAGGAAACGGTTCCCATCGAGAATCTCCCTGCCGTTGTTGTCAATTTTGGTAGCCAGGTGATGCAGCAACCGCGACATATAATCCTTTTGCTGCGCCAGATAAGAGTAATCGCCATGATACCGGTACCAGTCGCGGTGGATCAGCACCCACCACATGGAGTAAGAGCTGATGCCGTTCATCCATCCCGGCAGGGGGGTGAGGTCACGGGCCAGGTCGAGGCTTTTGGGCACCACCTCGTTCTTGCCGAAAACTGTATTGATGGTCATCACCTCAGGGTGCATGTCACCTACCCATACCAGGCGGTCGCGTTTGATACCATCCCAGAGGTAGTCCTGCATGTTGAGGTGAACGGTATATGCACCGGTCATCCAAATCCGGTTTAGCTTTTCATCACTGCAAGTGAACGAGCCCAAATAAGGAATGTCGCGGTACTGGAAGATGGCGCTTATTTCCTTGATTTCGAGCTTGGCATCCCGGTCGAGCAAGTCGATCCGGGCAAAGCGGAAACCTGAATTTCCCACTTCCAGGCGGCCCAGCCAGGGGAGCGTCACTTCAAAATCACGCATGGCGTGGTCGTTGGTAGCCCCCAACTGGCCGACGTCGAACATGGTTTCACTCACCGATTCCCCCAGTCTGATCCGGATTTTTCCCGCAGGGTTTTTATTGCTGATGGTTGTGACGATTTCAATGCCGCCATGAATCTCCCGGCCAAAGTCGAGCACAATACCGGGGCGGATATCCCCTTTGCTCACCAGGTTGAGGTATTTGCCCTGGTTCAGGTCGGCCTGGCCGATCCCAGGCTTCAGGATCGCCTCTTCATTCACCACCGATTCGCCTCCCGAAGTCCAGACAATCCTTTCGGCGGTCAGAAACTGGCGGATGAGGGTGGTGGAACGTACCCGCGAAGCATCCTTGGGCTGAAAAACAGGCGGTAGTTGCGCTAGGGCAGGCATCAGGATTCCGGTCAGGAATATAACTGTGAAAAATCGGGTTATTTTCTTCATGGAGTCTCTTTATTTAGAATTATTATAAATTATTTCTACGGATCTTTCCCTGCATGGAATTACTCTTCCTGTTTGATTTCAAACTGGCCCGACGGGAAACTGCGGAGGGTGAATTCTCCTTCGGCGCCGACCGGTTTAAATCTTCTATTCTTCATTATTTCACCGTTCACGGTATACTTCAGATCTGAGGGGAGGGCCACCAATCCCGTTGAATTGGCGGGGATGGTTATCAGCCACTTCAGCTTACCCTTTTCCATTCTCCAGTTGCTGGTCACTGGCCCGTAAGGCGATTCAATGGTGGCCTCTGCCCAGTCGAGCTGGCTGGTAAACCGGGGATGAAAACGGATGGTTTTGAAACCGGGTTTCGAATCATCGGGCCTGATTCCGGCAATTTCTTCGTAAAAGCAGATGTCGTAACCGGCCTGCATGGGATGGTTGTGGGAGGCTTCTTCCGCCGATTGCCTACCCGCGATGCTCACCGGAAGCGCTTCCCACAGGGAGGTGGCTCCGGCATCGGCCCACATCCACTCAAAGCTGTTTTCACCCTTCCGGGTAAACATCGTCCAGGCGCTTTCCGCATTTCCGTTCCGTGCCAGCATGCTCCCGATGCGGCCTATTCCAAAAATCCCGCAATGCATGAATCCTTCGTGCTTTTCTTTCATGTTCCGCACCACGGCATCCGAAACCGCTTTCTCATCGCCGGGCGGGACCAGTCCCAGGTCGAGCGCCAGCACATTGGCTGTCTGACTGCCGAAACTCTTTTCATCGGCATTATAAAATTGCGCGATCATCTCTCCGGCAATAGCCTTTTTCATTTCGGCATACTTCAGGGCATCACTCTTTTCTCCCAATATCAGGGCCGTTTGTTCCATGATACTCACATCGAGGTAATGGAAGGAGGTGGAGGTAAATTCGATGGGGGTATCAATGGCCTGGTTGCCTTCCGGAGGGCACCAGTCGCCCAGACCCTGGTAAACGATGTGGCGGGTCTGGTTGTTGTATTTCCCGGTTCTTGCCGTGTCGGATGCCAGTGTGGCCACGTAATCGGTCCATTGTTTCATGTCGGGATAAAAATCTCTTAGCACCTCTTTGTTCCCGTAATAAACATAAAGCCACCAGGGGATCTGGACCAGCGCGGTACCCCAGTCGGGGGAGGCTACGCCGCAGACTCTTTTCCCGGGGGCAACCATGTAAGGTATGCCAGACGGTTTTGCGGTGTAGTAAAAGGTGTTGTTGTGCCGTTCGTGGAACAATGTTCTTTCCTTCTGCGCCAGCGCGCCGGAGCGAATGTCTTCCAGATATTTCATCCAGAAATTGTCCATCTGCAGGTTGAGGTTGGCCATCTTCACATAGGCATGGGCATCACCCAGCCATCCGCATTTTTCACGATCGGGACAATCGGTGGGAATGCCATGAAGGTTGCTCAGGAGCGTGCGCACCGCCATTTCATGCAGCCGGTTTACCTGCGGGTCGGCACACCTGAATAATCCGGTTTGGGCAAGATCGCTGTGCACCAACACCAAGCTGAGGGTCGAAAGATCAGGTTTGCCTGAATAACCCGACAACTCCGCGTAACGGAATCCGTGATAGGAAAAGCGGGGTGACCATTGTTCACGGAAGGCGCCTTTGCAGGTATACTCGTGTCCGAAAACAGGGCCATGGTGTATCGATCCCAGTGATCTGAAATCGAGACTCCCATCGCTGTTTTTTTCTTCGGCCATCCGGATAGAGAGCTGGGTACCTTCGGGCTGTCTGACTTTGAGGAGCGGAATTCCTGCCTGGTTGACTCCAAAGTCAAAAATCCAGTTTCCGGAAGGATCCTGCCACAGCTCCACCGCCCTGACCACCTCATGGGTCCTGATCGGTTCGATGAGTTGGGGAAGCAGCCTGGGAGGGATTCCCGCTGTGGCTGCCACAGCAGGTTTCCAGTCGTAGCAGTTGGCTTCGGCCCGGCTCCAACCTTTGACCTCCCTTCGGGCATCGTACGATTCACCCAGGTAAATATTGGAGCGTACGACCGGTCCGTCGGCCCAGGTCCAGCTTTCATCACTCCCGAGGAGCTGGCGCGAACCATCGTGGAAGAGGGCTACCAACTGCAACCTGAACATGGGCTTCCCGTAACCAAAGGGAGCCCCGTGCCAGGCTTTGTCCTGTGCAAACCATCCATCACCCAGCATCACCCCCAGGCAGTTGTCCCCCAATTTCATCCGGTCGGTAATGTCAAACGCGGTATAGAGGGCATAGTGTTCATAGTTGGTTTGCGCCGGGTCCAGAAAACGGGTCGAATCGATTTTCGATCCGTTCAGGTATAACTCTCCTGCACCCAGTCCGCAGAAATAAACGATGACTTTTTCAGGGGGTATTCCATCCTTTTCCAGCCGGAATACCTTCCGGAAACAGGGAAGGGTTTCACTTTCAGCTTCAGGCCGTGTGATCCACTGCGCCGACCACGACTGCTCATTTTTCAACCCTGTCGTAAAGCGGGCCACAGGACTCCATTTGCTTTTTTTCCTGAATTATCCCAGATCCGGACGCGCCAGTAACAGGTTGTCGCATCAGAAAAGACAACACCTTCGGGTTTGATGTTGAATTGTTCATCCGATTTCTGTCGGCCCGTTCTCCAAATGTCGGCCTTGCCGGCTTCGAGCAACTCAACCGAGGAAGCAATTTCCACTTCCCGGGCCGTCTGAAGAAAACCCTCCTCCTCCGTGCGGATCTTCCAACTGAATGAAGGCGAATCGATACCCACAGGATCGATTCTGCGGCCACAGCGGAGATCGTAGATTTCCACTGATTCATTGATACAGCTCCCTAAAACCAGGGAGGTCATCCATACAAGGGCAACGATAATATTATTCTGTTTCATCTTATTCGTGTGTAGTGTATAGGTAATTGAAACGGGCATCGGGCGCCACATCCCCGTTGACGTACCAGTCCATGGGATCCTTGTCGTTCTGCCTATTGCCGACCTGCCTGTCCGGTTCGGGGTCGCCGGCTTCCGCGTTCAACGGCAGTGCTCTCCCCAATTCGTCGGCGCCGGCCAGGGGCTGAGCATTCCCTGTCCGGGAAATCGCCATTGCAAGGAGGATCAAGTATTTCACACTTGTTTTCATCGATTCGATTGTTATGGTTTATCAATTCATTCCAACCAGGAAGAACGCAGCGGGGGTGCCGGAAATCCTTTGTCTCGTCCGGTCATTTGCCGGTCATCACCTCCTTCACTGCCTCCAGATAGCCATATTTCCACAATGTGTCGGGTTCGAGGTAACTCCCTTCCGACCATTCGTTCCAGGCATTGATGGTGATGATTTTCGGAAGGCCGGGATGGGCATCCACATGGGCTTTTGCCTTACGGAGATATACGGCGAATTTTTCCGGCGTGGAATTGGTGATATAGCCTGCCTTGAAGAGGAACCGGGGATTGGCATCCCAACTGATGGTCACGTTGGGCAGATAAGGTACGGTAAACTCCTTGCTGAAATTTTCCCACATGGCGGTAGATTTATCAGCCCAGGTTTCGTAATCCCCGTCAGGATTTTGGAGATGGGCCCAGCAGTAATTGGTCATGCTTTTAAATCCAAACCAGGTGAGCACCTCATTCTGACTTTGCAGGGTATCGCCGGGAACTCCTTCCAGGGTCGACGGGAGCGCCCCCCAGAGAATCCCCTGGAGATGCAATCCCGGGAAACCCGCCTCCACGGTTTTTCGCTTGAAATCTTCCAAAGCTTCCTTGGCAGGGCCGGGTCCTCCCAGTCCGTTGATCAACGTATTGAGTTCATAGATGCAAAATACCGGTTCGCCGTCGATTTTAAAATAGGAAGGATCAATGAAATACCTGGCAATGACCCGGTTGGTGATTATATCAAATTGTTCCCTGTCTACTCCTCCCTTCCAGATTACCGAGTCAATGCGGGGATTGTCCACATCCCAATAAGTGGTGGCATCGTGATTTGCCCACATCAGATAAAACTTCATCCGGTTGTGGTTGGCCTTTAAAAATCCTTCGTTGATGCAATCTTCCAGAAAGGGTTGGCCCTCATACCAGTACCAGTCAAAGATGAAGGTATTCACACCGTATTGGACGGCTTCCGTGATTTTATGGTCCATATCGGTGGAATCGGCTTCATCGGGATAACCCCAAAGCGGGACCTTAGGCTGTTGATGGCCGGGTTCCTTGGGGATGGCGTTGTAGATGATCTCCCATTCCCCCTTTTTGTCGGGGAAAAGAAATTCAGCCCTGGGCTCATAATGATAGGCCGGCCAGTAAAAGGCTGCCACCGTATATCCGTTGTCAGCAGGAGGTGGCGTGGAACATGCCGTCAGTACCAGGAACAACACTCCTGTCAACCCTTGCAAGCAGCGGGAAAATCGTTTTTTCATAAAGTCTGTTTTTTATATGCTTAAACTCACTGATTGGTTAATTATTTCACACTCCATTTACACCGGTAATTGAATCTGCGGTTGGGTGCGGTATCCCCGTGAAGTGCGAAGGAGATCGGGTCGTTCAGCACTTCTGGATTGTCGCTCCATTTGAAGTCAAAGGTAAGTTTGTTACCGGTCAGTCCAAGGAGAGCTCTTGGGAACTGCAGTTCAAGTTCGGTCCCGCTCACCCTGAAGTCCAAGGCGGCAATCTCGGTCCAGGGATTTTCCCTGTCTCCGGGATTGTAACGCATTAGTGTGGAGGTTTTCTTATTCAGGATCTTTTTATTGATCAGGAAATCGTATCCATACCATCCGGTTGCCGGGTTGTTGTCGGCATCCACAAGAAGGAGCATCCAATTCTTTCCCTCGGGAGAGGTAATGGGACCGGCGGTCTCCACGTAGAAGCTGATATTTTTTCGGGTAAAGGCTACTTTGCAGGTGATGATATCGTTCCGGCCTGAGTTGTTGACATACCGTTCACCGGCATAGCCGATGGCGTCGCGGTGAAAAGTATCTCCGCGGGTATCCCTGAACTCATTGTCAATGGTTTTCCACTCTTCAAATTTCCCGTCAATGCGGATAGAAGTATATCCCTTTTGTTCGGGTACAGGCCTCACGCCCTTGTATTTTCTGATATTCTGGGCCATCTGCATGTAATAGTTGTCGGTATAGCCTCCCTTCATCGGGTGGATGCACCGGTTGAATTCAGCGTTGTACTGGTCGACGAAAAAGAAGGGACTCTGTCGACCCAGCCAAGGCATGGTTTTCCCTTCATCGGGCTGGTATTTCCCAGCGGTCCATTCGTTCCAGTCGTTGATATAGAGGAATTCAGGATCGGCGGCAAGGGCTTCATCCCACCGTTCCTGGAAATAGATGCCGTATCCCTCGGGATTTTCCACGGTTTTCCCCAACCACGGAACATAGGTAGGTTCGGGAAGGTCATACTCGTTCAGTTTGGGTTCTCCCGACTGACGAGACCACGATTTTCCCACGCCCATGTTCTCCTTTGTCATGGTTACCGGATGCTGGGCGGGTGTGACGGCAGCCTGTTCCCTTTTCCCGTTGTGGGTCGAAAGCAATTCTTCCGGTTTCAGGGCTTTCACCTTCGGGTCGGCCATGCTGTACCCGAAGCTCCAATTGTCTTCGGTACCGACAAACCGTTTGCCGGCCCATTCATAATAGCCCCACCACATGGTGCGAAGGGTGAAAAACTCCTTCACCTCCCGCGTGTAGTCGAGGTAATTGGGTTCTGCATAGTCGGGGTCCCCATAGTGGGGATGGGTTGGATCAGTTTGGGCAGCCGCTTCGTAATGAGGGTTCGGATTATTAACCCCCTTCCCGTTGGCATCAACCGTTGGATTTCCATTGAAGAGCAACAGGGGTTTGCCATCCCAGTAAAACCAGAGGTCACGGTACTTGCCCTCCTTGTAGATGCGGTCGTAAAGATCCTGAAC
>CAZLDP010000018.1:0-11468 GCA_964558145.1 uncultured Prolixibacteraceae bacterium
TTTTCTGCCATTGTCGCAGTTTCATGCGGGAACAAAGCTTCCAGGGCAAGCGGGGATGAGCAGATTCGGGATATACCAGTGACGGATGAAGCAGAGAAGGTAACCCAGCCGGTTGCCGAAACAGCGGGTGAGTTAGCCGATGTCGAAACCGTGTCGGCTGATTCTGTTAAAGGAGGTACGATTTTGCTGACGAAAAGTGAATTCCTGAAATCGGTTTGGAACTATGAAAAAACACCACAGGAATGGGTGTTTTTAGGAGACAAACCGGCCATTATTGACTTCTATGCCGACTGGTGTGGTCCCTGCCGGATGGCTTCACCGATTCTTGAGGAGGTATCGCACGAGTTTGCCGGGAAAATTACCGTGTATAAAATTGACACCCAGAAAGAGCAGGAACTTGCCGCCGTTTTTGGGGTAAGAGGCATTCCGGCTTTCCTTTATATTCCCAAAAGTGGCAAGCCCACCATGATGGCGGGAATTGCCCGGACAAAAGAAGACACCAAAAAAATGTTTGTCGATAATATCAACAAGATTTTGTTAAACGCGAAATAACCGTTCATCTCTATCGGGTATAACCTCTTTATTAATCACACATATACCGGTTTAAACCGGTATTTTTTTGTACTTTTCGACCCTTAATTCAGGAATATCCATGAAAAAATTTAGGTTTTCTGTCATTCTCATTATTCTGGCGCTTACATCCGGATGTCGTCAACCCGATGGGGGAGCAGAGCTTGCCGGTTATGTGGATCCGTTTATCGGAACCGGGGGTCACGGCCATGTTTTTCTGGGGGCAAGTGTGCCTTACGGGGCAGTTCAACTGGGTCCCTGCAATTTCATCAAAGGATGGGACTGGTGTTCCGGGTATCATTACAGCGATTCTGTTTTGACCGGTTTTTCGCACACCCATCTCAGCGGTACCGGCATCGGGGACCTCGGCGATGTTCATTTGATGCCCTATACCGGAACTCTCCGGCTCAAGGCTGGAACCCAGGAAGATATTTCGCAGGGCTATGCCTCATACTATAACCATTCTGAAGAAGAGGCCGGGCCAGGGAAATACAGTGTAGCCCTGAAGAGTTTTCCTGTTTTTGCGGAACTGACAGCCACAGAAAGAGCCGGGTTTCACCGCTACACCTTCACAGGGGGAGATACCCTCCGGATAATCATTGATCTGGAAAGAGGTATCGGATGGGACAGGCATGTAGCTTCAGGCCTCCAGGTACACGACGAGTCCACGCTTACCGGATTCAGGTTCTCAAAAGGTTGGGCCGATGACCAGCGGTTGTTTTTCGCCATCAGGACCAATGCTGAGCCTGACCAAATTGCCTTTTACGACCGGCAGCTTCAACGACTTAGCGGCGACGACACGACCCAAGTCCTGAAGGGGGTGCTTACCTGGTTTCCCGGCGCTGACCGGAAGATTCTCGTGAAGGTAGGAATTTCACCCGTTTCCGGAGAAAATGCCCTGGAGAATGTGAATCATGAGATTCCCCATTGGGATTTTGACAAAACGGCGGTGCAAGCACGGGAGAAGTGGAACCGGGAACTTTCACGCATCAGGGTACAGAGCGCTGACACTGCAAAACTCCGCACCTTTTACACTTCGATGTATCATCTGATGATCCACCCCTCGCTCTTTTGCGACGTGAACGGCGAATACCGGGGCGCCGACAATAAAGTGTACAAAGGAAACTTTCAAAACTATACCGTTTTCTCTCTCTGGGACACATACCGGGCGGCCCATCCGCTCTATACCCTGCTTGATCCGGAAAGGGTGGTTGATTTTGTCAACTCCATGCTGGCCATCTTCGATCAACAGGGAATGCTTCCGGTGTGGCATCTCATGGGAAATGAAACCGGCACTATGGTGGGAAATCATTCCATTCCTGTTATTGCCGATGCAATTTTGAAAAACCTGGACGGATTCGACAGGGAAAAAGCGTGGAAAGCCTTGACGACTACTGCATCCAGTGATGACGGCGATGGTCTGAAATACCTGATTGAAAAGGGATGGGTAGCCGCCGACTCCACCCGTGAATCGGTCTCCAAAGGATTGGAATATGCTGTGGACGACTGGGCGATCGCTCAGGTAGCCAACTACCTGGGGAAGAAAGAAGATTTTGCTTATTATTCCAACAGATCGAACTTCTACCGCAATTATTTCGACCCAACCGTCGGTTTTTTCAGGGGAAAGAATTATGACGGAAGCTGGAGTGTTCCTTTTCATCCGGTGTATACCCTTCATGAACAGGGCAACTATACCGAAGGGAATGCCTGGCAGTATTTGTGGATGGTCCCCACTGATGTAGAAGGGCTTATTGAACTGACAGGCGGAGAAGAACGGTTTACGGAAAGGTTAGACTCCCTTTTTCTTATCAGTTCCGAGCTTAATGAAGGAGCTTCACCCGACATTTCTGGACTGATCGGGCAGTACGCCCACGGCAATGAACCCAGTCACCATATCGCCTACCTTTATGCTTATGCCGGGCAACAGTGGAAAACGGCCAAAATGGTACGAACCATTATGGAAAACCTTTATCACGACACCCCCGAAGGGATCTGCGGAAATGAAGATTGCGGACAAATGTCGGCCTGGTATATATTTTCCTCCCTGGGCTTTTACCCGGTGAATCCTGCGAATTCGGCCTATGTGCTGGGAAGTCCCCTTTTTGAGGAGGCCACGTTAACCCTCCCCAACGGGAAGCAGTTTACAGTGAAGGCGCGGAACAACAAACCCGGCCATCCCTATATCCAGTCGGCCCTGCTCAACGGTTCCACTTATGAAAAAAGCTATATCACCCACAAGGATATTCTCCGGGGCGGTATTCTGGAACTTGAAATGGGAGCTCAGCCCAACGGGAATTTCGGGAAGAACCATTCCGCAAGACCCACCTCCCTGGGAGAGTTAACCCGAAACCCCGACATCCCAATTTCAGAATGAAAGCTGAAATCATTTCCATAGGCGACGAAATCCTGATCGGCCAGATTGTGGATACCAATTCGGCATGGATTGCCACCCGGTTAAATCTTGCCGGCATCGGGATCTACCAGATCACCTCGGTTCATGATAACCTTGAACATATCCTGAAAGCGCTTGAGGAAGCGAAAGGGAGAACCGATCTGGCGCTGATCACCGGAGGTCTGGGTCCCACCAGGGATGACCTTACAAAAGCTGCGCTCTGTGAGTTTTTCAACACGGAACTCCAATTTCATCAACCTACTTTTGACCACATTGCCAATATCTTCAAAAACCGCGGGATTCCTGTCAACAGATTGAACCGTGACCAGGCAATGGTTCCCGCAAATTGTACTGTCATCCCCAATGCCCTGGGAACAGCCCCCGGCATGTGGTTCGAGACGGGCGGGACCATCTACATCTCGATGCCGGGAGTTCCCTTCGAGATGAAAGCCATGGTCAGCAATGAAGTGATTCCCCGGTTGATTGCAACCGGAAAGACACGGGCCATATTCCACAAAACCATTCTGACCCAGGGAATTCCCGAATCACTCCTTTCTGAGCGGATCGGGGATTGGGAAAGCAACCTTCCCCAGCACATCAGCCTGGCTTATCTCCCCAGCCCGATGGCAGTGAGGCTGCGGCTGTCAGCCTATGGTGACGATTCAGATCACTTGAAATCCGATGTGGAAAAGCAGGTCGAATCGTTGCTGTCCCTTATCGGGGAAAGTGTGTACGGCTACGACGACGATACCCTTGCACAAGCTATCGGCCGGCTGTTACTGGAACGAAAGGCCACCCTTTCCGTGGCAGAGAGTTGCACCGGAGGATACCTGGCACATCTGATCACCCTGACTCCGGGTTGCTCCCAATGGTTTAGGGGTTCCGTCACCGCCTACGCCAACGGTCTGAAAACCGCCTTGCTGAATGTAAGCAGCGACACGCTGGAACAATATGGGGCAGTAAGTCGTGAAACAGCCCTGGAAATGGTCATGGGAGTCAGGAAAGTGATACAGACCGACTATGCCATTGCCACCACCGGGATTGCAGGACCTGACGGAGGAAGCGGGGAAAAACCGGTGGGAACAGTCTGGATAGCCGTAGCCGGCCCGGCAAAATATTCCTGCGAAAAATTCGTTTATGACAACAACAGGGAACGCAACATCCTGCGGGCTTCGCAAACAGGCCTCCAAATGTTACGAAAACTCATTATTCAAGAATAGTCCACACCTCAATAGATCGTTTTCAATGAAGAAAAAATTGTTGCTTGCAGCGCTGATCACCGCAGTTATTTTGGGTGTACTGGCCATGATACCCGTTCTTTTCCGGGATACGCTGCTGGAAAAAACAAAAAAAACCATCAACAAAAACCTTAACGTCAACATTGGCTTTGAAGATTTCAGGCTTTCATTGATCCGCAATTTTCCCAAAGCCAGCCTTTCCCTGAAGAATGTAATTGTCACCGGCAAGGATGAATTTGCCGGCGACACCCTTCTCCATGTCGAATCGCTCTCTACCCGGTTCGGATTATTTGACCTGTTCACCCTCGATAACCTGACCCTGAATGAACTGATCTTAGACAGGCCCACATTGCAGTTGCTGGTAAATGCAGAAGAAAAAGCCAATTGGGATATCTTCCCCCCGGATGAGGCAGAGGAAACGGAAAAACCTAAAGAAGAGGGAAGCTTTGGCATGGAACTCAGCAAGATTGTCGTCAACCAGGCCCGCCTCATTTATTTTGACCAGTCGCTTCCCCTCTCAGTCGGGGCTGAAAACATCAACTTAAACCTGAAAGGGAAGATGTATGGCAGCAATACCCAACTCCAGGTGGACGGAAATGCGGAAGAATTCAACCTCTCCTACGACTCGGTATCTTATATCTCTTCGATAAGGCTTCAACTTCAATCTTTACTCGACATCAACTTCGATGCCGCTGATTTCCGCTTTGGCGAAAGCGAATTACTGGTCAATAACTTGCCGCTTGAACTTTCAGGCAACTTTTCACTTCCGGGCGACTCCATGTGGTTTGATCTCCGTTTTAATTCCAGTGTTTCAGAATTAAGTCATTTTCTGAATCTGGTACCTCCGGATTACGCCCATTACCTGAAGGATCTTCAGGCCAGGGGGGAAGCCAGTTTGAACGGATCATTCAAGGGAATTTACTTTGAAGAGGATTATCCGGCTCTTGATCTCCTGTTCCGCATCGAAGACGGGAACATGAAATATGCCGGTTTGCCGGAAGAAATCAGGCAGATCAGGGGGACCATGTCAGTTGTAAAACCACAGGGTGATTTGAACCTGACCAGGGTCAGCATTTCAGATGTGCATGCTGAAATCAAAAATAATCCGGTCAACGGATCCCTCACCCTTGCCAACCTGATGGAAGACCTTCATTTCAAAGGCAACCTGACCGGAAAAGTGAATTTTGATCATCTGAAAGACGCTATTCCGATGGATAGTGTGTTAATCTCAGGACTCATGGATGTCGATCTGGATGTTGAAGGCAATATGTCGGCCATTGAAAACAAAACGTATGAATTGCTGAAGACCGGGGGAGAGGTAGCGCTCAGCGACTTCTCTTTTGAAAGTAACCAGCTCTCCAAGCCGGTCACCATTTCATCGGGCCGGCTCGATTTTGCTCCCGAAAATGTGAATCTCCGGCAATTAGACCTGAAGATCGGGCAAAGCGACCTGGCGCTATCCGGCAAAGTGATGGATTATTATCCTTATCTCTTTACCGGCGGTAACTTGAGCGGGAATTTTACGATGACTTCTGATTTTCTGAACCTGAACGAGTTGATGACTCTTCAGAAAACGGAACCAGCGAAACCTGACAAGAAGGGTTCTGAGAAAAAAGGGAAACAGGAATCCGACACGCTGAAAAGCGCCCCGTCTACCTTTGAGGTTCCCGAAAGGTTGAATCTCACCTTTCAGACCGATGTCAAACGGGCCCTCTACGATAAGCTCAATATCAAACAGATACAAGGACGTGTAGCCATAAACGACGGACGGCTCGACCTCAATGGCGTCACCATGAATGTACTGGACGGGGAATTGAAACTGGCAGGTTCGTACCAAAACACACCACAGAAAACGCCGCTCATTGATATGACCTTAGACATGATCAGTTTTGACATCCCCTCTGCATTTCAGTCCATGAACCTGATCCGTACCTACCTTCCCATTGCAGCCCAGAGCAAGGGAAAATTCAGTACAAGCCTCAAAATGAACGGGAAGCTAAGTGAAAACATGGACCTGATGATGGGCAGTCTGAATGGCTCCGGACTGATCAACTCTCATAACCTTCAGATAATCAACTCCCCGGTTTTCAACAAGATCAAGAGCGTATTGAAGGATGAGCGGCTGAGGGATCTGAAAATCGATGATTTTGCGGCCAGTTTTACCATCGAAAACGGGAATCTGCTGTTAAAACCCTTTAAAACCAAGATTTCAGGGCAAGAGGCCACCTTCAGCGGGAAGCTCAATGTGGATAATCTGATTGACATGCAAATCGACTTCATCATTCAGCGGGATGCCCTGAGCCAGAATCTTGAACAAACATTGGGAGTACTCCCCGGGCAACAGAATATTCAACTGATCCCGGTAGATGTCCGGATCAAGGGCCCGGTAAACAATCCCGAAGTAAAAGTAGACCTGAGCGAAGCCAAAAAGATGATCCGGAAAGAGGTGGGAAATGCCACACGAGAAGAGTTGAAGGAATCGATCAACAA
The DNA here is from genome assembly GCA_964558145.1 of uncultured Prolixibacteraceae bacterium. Lineage (GTDB taxonomy): Bacteria > Bacteroidota > Bacteroidia > Bacteroidales > Prolixibacteraceae > UBA1413. The sequence continues at coordinate 6,691 of CAZLDP010000018.1, forward strand.
AATCGGGGATGGGCTGAAGAAACTGTTTAAATAAACTGCCTGTCCGGCTGACGAAGATCCGGGAAACAGTTGCTGTGTCATGCTTTATCCCCGGAAGTGATTCTCCTGATCTTGATATTCATCACCGCAAAGATGACCGTCATCACGGGGCTGATCAGGTTGAAAAAGCACCAGGGCAGATAATCGACAGTTGCCACACCCAATACCCTCGATTGGGTAGCGCCACAGGTATTCCACGGGATAAGCACGGAGGTCACCGTTCCGGCATCTTCCAGAGTACGGCTGAGCACTTCAGGTTTCAATCCCATCTTTTCATAGCTTTTCCTGTACATCCTGCCAGGGATTACAATGGAGATATACTGATCGGAAGCTGTCGCGTTGAAAAAGATACAGGTGACCACCGTGGAAGCTACGAGTGAACCGGTACGTGTGGCATAGCGGATGATGGGCCTGGTAATGCGGCTGAGGAATCCCGCCGCCTCCATTGCTCCTCCAAAAACCATTGCAGAAAGGATAAGCCAGATGGTATCTAACATTCCGCGCATTCCGGCTGTATTGAGCAACTCATTTACTCCTGCATCGGGAGTAGTAAGTGATGTCTCCCCGAACATGGCTTGGAGGGTCACCATATAGCATGATTTCAGATAATTATCTGTCTGATTAGCCAGGGTCTCAATGATGTGAGGCTGAAATATCACCGCGAAAAGAGCGCCTGCCAGCGTCCCTGCAAGGAGGGCAGGCAGGGGGGGAACCCGGAGAAGGATGATCGCGATAAGAAAGATCGGAACAATAAAAAGCCACATACTGATGTGGAAGGTCTCACCGATAACCTGTTGCACCTGCTGTACACTTACTGAGGTCTGGGAATAGTCGTACCGGAATCCCACAATCAGGAAGAGGACAAGGGAAAGGATCAAGGTGGGTGTGGTCGTATAGACCATGTAACGGACGTGGGTAAATACATCGGTTCCAGCCATTGCAGGAGCCAGATTGGTCGTATCGCTCAGCGGCGACATCTTATCTCCGAAATAGGCGCCACTGATAATCGCTCCTGCCGCCACTGCCTCATTCACTCCGAGCGCCTTGCCAATCCCCAGCATGGCTACACCAATGGTAGCCACTGTCGACCAGGAACTTCCCGTGGCCATACTGACCACCGATCCCACCAACACAGCCGTGAACAGAAAGAAACGGGGAGAGATGATCTCCAGTCCATAATAGATCATGGCAGGTACCACCCCGCTGATCATCCAGGTCCCGGCTAAACTGCCTATAATTAAAAGGATCAGGATCGAAGGCATGGCTGAACCAATAGTATTCACCATCTTTTTCAGCAACTTATTCCAGGTAACTCCCGAAAAATAAGCCAACAGGGACGCCATAGCCGCTCCAAGAATCAAGGCTATCTGGTTCGAACCGGCCAGGGTATCTTTAAAAATAAAAACATTGGCCGACAACAATCCGATCATCAGGATCAAAGGCAGCAATGCAACAATCAGCCTGATTTCCTTTTCCGGCTTATCCTTTTTCATTTCTCCTGGCTGCAAGTTTTTTCAAACTAACACATTTTAATCGAGAATCAGACTGTTTTGATAAACAAAAAATGGATGGGCTGAACGATTAAAAACCAATGGATAATTATTTGTTCGTATTTTCGTTCCTTCTTACGGTAATAAAAAGCATGAAATACTTTTACAGCATATTGACAGGGTTCATCTGGCTTTTTTTCCTGATACCCGACCACGCCGCAGGACAGAAAGAACCGGGAGGATTATACCTTACCGGAAAGGTCACTACCGAACAGGGAAGCGTGAACGGCGCCGTGATCCGGATGACCCGGAACGGACAGCCCATGAAGGATTACCAGGTCCTGCCCGATGGGAAATTTGATCTGCGGTTTGAATTTAACAACGATTATGTGCTGATCTTCACCCGATCCGACAATTTCCCGCAGAAATTGGTAATTTCCACCATGGTGCCGGCGGAAGTGCTCCGTGTCGACCGCAAATTCCCTCCTTTCCCGGTAAACATCAACCTCTTCACTGAAGTCAAAGGTATTGACCGGACTTTTGCCGAAAATGCAATCATGAAGATTTACTATTCACCCTCGGTCGACAATTTCATTCCGGAAGTTTACTACAACAATCCCCAGATTAAGAAGTTGATTGACCAGGCGATCTGGCAATCGCAAAATGTAAGCCGGGAATCGGACCTGCTGAAACGGCTGACGGCAGCGGAACTGGCTGAGTTGAAAAAAGAGTATGACGAACTGCTCAGAAAGGCAGGAGGAGAATTCGACAGCGGAAAATATTTTGACGCCTTGAACGATTACAAAGCGGCAAGCCGGATTTTCCCTTCCGAGCAATATCCCCGTGACAGGATCGCCGAGATCAATGACCTGATTGCCGTACTGGGTCTTCAGGCTGAACTAGACAGCCGGCAGGCAGAGAAATACAACCAATTCATCGGTGAAGGCGACCGACAGTTCACCGCAGCAAAATATGCCGGCGCCAGGGAAAACTATTCGCAGGCCCTTTTAATCCGTCAGGGAGATGCTTATGCCACCGGAAGGATTGCAGAAATTGACCGGATAATGGCTGACCGCCAGAAACAGGAGCAATATGCCGGAATTATTGCAAAGGCGGATCAGGCTTTCAAAGAGAAAAATTGGGAACAGGCAAAGAGCAGTTATCTTGAAGCGGGCCGTATGAAGCCTGACGAAGCTTACCCGAAGTCCCAGATCGCACTGATCGACAAGGAATTGGAAAATATAGCCCGTAATACGGAAAAAGAGGCCAATTTCAAGGCTGCCGTTCTCAATGGAGATGTGAATTATGGCAAAAAACTATATGCCAAGGCGATTGCTTTTTATGAAACCGCCCTTACCTACAAGCCCGGTGATGCCGAAGTGATGGCGAAAATCGCCAAGATTGAACAGGAACAGCGACAAATAGCCAACAAACTGTTTTACGACGAAACAATAGTAAGCGCCGACAAAGCTTTCAACAAGAAAGAGTATCTCTCGGCCCGGGAGTTGTACACAACGGCATTGACGGCATGGCCTGAGCAGAGTTATCCCCAAAAACAGATCGATGCCATTGATGCCATTCTTCAGAAGTCGGCTGCATACAACCAGTTAATAGTCCAGGGAGACAGCGCTTTCGGCAAACAGGATTATAAGGCAGCCAGAGGAAAATTCACCGCTGCTTTGGTAGTAAAGCCGGGAGAACCCTACCCCGAAGGAAGGATCCGGGAAATTGATGCCATTGAGGCTCGTGAAGCCAAAGCTGACCAGGAATACCGAACCTTGATAGCCGGCGCCGACAAATTATTCGGGGAACAAAAATGGCCGCAAGCCCGCGATGAATACCGGAAGGCTGCCGGGATCAGGCCTGCCGATCCTTATCCGCCCATGAAGCTTTCTGAGATATCAGAAATCGAGGCAGAGCAGGCGAGGCTCCAAGCCGAAAAAGAAAATGCAGAGAAGGCCCGTTTGCTTGCCGAGACAGAGCGGCGGGAACTCGCTTACAAAAAATTGGTTGACGAAGCCGACCGGTTAGCCGGGCAGACCAAACTGGTTGAAGCTGTGGGAAAATTCAGGGAGGCCCTGGAGGTGAAGCCCCAGGAGTCGTATCCGTTGCAACGCATTGAAGAGATCAGGGGTATCATTGCACGGCAGACTGAAGCACAAAAGGCCTATGAGGCAGCCATCACCAAAGGGGATAAGGAATTCAGTCAACAGCAGTACGGTGCAGCCCGGAACTCTTTTCAACAGGCATTAGCGGCAAAAAAAGAGGAGCCTTATCCGGCAGAAATGATTGCCCGTATCGACTCGATAGAATCAGAACAATCGAGGCTGGCGGCCGAAAAGCTGGCTGCGGAGCAGGCGGCCCGTGAGGCTGCCGAAGCGGAGAAAGCCCGGATCGAAGCGGAGAGACTGGCAAAAGCAGAGGCCGAACGCCAGGCTGCGGAGGCTGAAAAGGCGCGGTTGGCCGAAGAAAAAGCACGGCTGGCTGCAGAAAAAGCGGCAAAGGAGGAGGCAGCAAAGGCGGCTGCGGAAGCCGAACGGCAGAGGCTGGCGGAGGAGAAGGCCCGTTTAGAAGCAGAAAGGCTGGCCCGGCTCGAAGCGGAAAGAGAGGCCGCCGAGGCTGAAAAGGCCCGGTTGGCGGCAGAGAGGGCAGAACGGGAAGAAGCAGCACGATTAGCTGCCCTGGCAGAAAAGGATAAACGGTACACCGAGGCGGTTGCCAGGGGCGATCAGTCGTTCGGATCCAAAAAATACACGGAAGCCATTGACCACTACCGGTCGGCGTTGAGGGAGAAACCGGAAGAGGGTTACCCGCAACAGAAAATTACGGAATGCCAAAGTTTGTTAGCCGAAATGGCGGCAAACCAGAAAGCCTATGACGAGGCAGTAGCCGCCGGCGACAGGGAGTTTCGCCGGCAGGCCTATCCGGCTGCACGGGAGGCATTCCTCCGGGCACAGCAAGCCAAAAGTGAAGAACGTTACCCTCGTGAAATGATCGCCCGCATCGACGCACTCATGACAGAACAATCCAGAATTGCGGAAGAAAAGGCCAAACAGGAAGCCGAAAGAGTTGCGCGGATCGAGGCCGAACGCCAGGCTGCGGAGGCTGAAAAAGCACGGTTGGCCGAAGAAAAAGCACGGCTGGCTGCAGAAAAAGCGGCGAAGGAGGAGGCAGCAAAGGCGGCTGCGGAAGCGGAACGGCAGAGGCTGGCGGAGGAGAAGGCCCGTTTAGAAGCAGAAAGGCTGGCCC
>CAZLDP010000018.1:11568-15559 GCA_964558145.1 uncultured Prolixibacteraceae bacterium
GGCTCGAAGCGGAAAGAGAGGCTGAAGAGGCAAAGAAAGCCCGCCTGGCTGAAGAGAAAGCGCGAATGGAGGCGGAACGGTTGGCACGCGAAGAGGCTGACAGAAAAGCAGCAGAGGAAGAACAAGCCAGAATTGAGGCCGAAAATTTGAATAAAGCCTATACACGACTAATCCTGTCGGCCGATAAGGCATTGGAGAACCGTGAGCTTACAGTGGCTGCCTCCAACTACAGGGAGGCCCTGGTTCTAAAACCCGCAGAGGTGTATCCGAAGAACCGACTGGCATCCATCGACAGTTTGAATCAGGCATTGCAAACAGAGGAAAAATACCGGGCATTCCTCCTGGCTGCAGATGCTTCTTTCAGATCCAGCCAATGGTCCCCTGCCAGGGAAGCCTATTCGAAAGCCCTGGAGATTAAACCCAACGAATCTTATCCGAAGGAACAAATTGGGAAAATCGACGAAATCCTCCTCCTGCAGGAACAAAGGAAGGCTGTCCAGCCCGAAATTGTCCAGAAAGAGGAGATCGCGCCACAGGTGACCAAAGGAGTTGTGACCGATGACACGGAGGTACGGTACAACGACATGATTGCCACAGCCAACCAGGCATTTGCCGATAAAGAATACAATGTTTCCAGGGCCTGGTATTACCAGGCGCTTGCCCTTAAACCCCAGGCCCCCTACCCTGCCGGACGCATTGAAGAGATCAGACAGATCATCCAATCCCTGCAACTTAGCCGGCTTGACCGGGAATTTCAGCAATATATCGACAAGGGGGATGAAGCATTCCGCAACAATGAGTTAGCCGTAGCCCGCTCCTGGTATAACCGTTCGCTGAATATCAAGCCCGACGACAATTATCCGAAGTCTCAGATCATGGAAATACAATTGAAAATTGCTGAACAGATGGAAGGTAACAAGGACAAGTTGTTCAATGATTACATCAGCCAGGGAGACCAGGCTTTTGCCCTGAAAAACTATACGATCGCAAGGGTGTGGTACCAGCGTGCTTTGCTGATGAAACCGTCGGATCCCATGCTGCATGGGAAACTGGAGCAAGTTACGAAAGCCTTAGCCGGACAGGGAAAACAGTGAAACAGAAAATGGGTGTTATTTTTTGACAGATTGGGTAAAACCAGTTTTTCCTTACTATATAAAAATGCATATTTGCAGTAAGAAACACTAAAAAGAAATAATATGGGAAAAGTATTGGTAATTGGTGCCGGAGGGGTGGGTACCGTGGTGGTTCATAAAATGGCAGCTCTTCCGTCGGTTTTTACCAACATCATGCTGGCAAGCCGCACCAAGTCGAAATGTGATGCCATCGCCCGGAAGATAGGGGGCAACCGGATTCAAACCGCCAAGGTAGATGCCGACGATGTGCCTCAGTTGGTGGCCCTGATCCGCACCTTTAAACCCGATCTGGTGGTCAACGTAGCCCTGCCCTATCAGGACCTGCCCATCATGGATGCCTGTCTGGAAACGGAAACCAGCTACCTCGACACAGCCAATTATGAACCCAGGGATGAAGCCAAATTTGAATATAAATGGCAGTGGGCCTATCAGCAAAGGTTCCGCGAAGCCGGCATCACCGCCATCTTGGGATGTGGATTTGACCCGGGTGTTACCAGTGTTTTCACTGCCCATGCTGCCAAACACCATTTTGATGAGATCCACTATCTCGATATTGTGGACTGCAATGCCGGCGACCATGGCAAAGCCTTTGCCACCAACTTCAACCCCGAAATCAACATCCGGGAAGTCACCCAGAAAGGAAAATACTACGAAAATGGCAAGTGGATCGAAACTGAACCCCACGAGATCCACAAGACCCTCAATTATCCCGGAATCGGGCCTAAAGAGTCGTATCTGATCTACCACGAAGAGCTGGAATCACTGGTTAAGAACTTCCCGACAATCAAGAGAGCCCGCTTCTGGATGACTTTTGGCCAGGAATATCTGACCCACCTGCGGGTTATCCAGAATATCGGGATGGCAGGAATTGAACCGGTAATGTACGAGGGACATGAGATCATCCCCATTCAGTTCCTCAAGGCGGTACTTCCCAATCCAGGAGACCTCGGTAAAAATTATAAAGGATGGACCTCTATCGGTTGCCGGATCAGAGGGATCAAAGAAGGCGTGGAAAAAACCCTTTATATCTACAATAACTGCAGCCATGAAGCGGCCTATGCAGAAACCGGAACCCAGGCTGTCAGTTACACCACCGGTGTGCCGGCCATGATCGGAGCCATGATGTATCTGCAAGGACACTGGAAAAAACCAGGGGTATTCAATGTGGAAGAATTCGATCCCGATCCCTTTATGGAAGCGTTGAACGAGCACGGACTCCCCTGGCACGAAATCCATGGAGCCGATCTGGAACTGTGACCCCTCAGTGTCCTGCACGTAAACCGGTCCTGTTCCCATTCATTCCAACCCTGCCGCCATGGAAGGCCTCTGAGAGAAAAAAAGAGCCACGGCGCCAGAAATGGATGAAATGATTATTTTTGGTTGTCTAAACTAATGGAGATGATACTGACCATTTCGCTTTTGCTCTTTTATTTTCTCACTCCCATCCTGATCATCTATCTCACCCACATCAACAAGACCATCAACAAGCTGGGGTCCATTGCCATTGCCTATCTTTTAGGGATAGTGGTGGGAAATATCCGGATTCTGCCCCGGGGAAGCGACGCATACAGGGCTTTCCTTCCGGCGCCCGATGGTTCGCTTTTTCTGCCGGCTGACCAGATGCAGTCCTTGGCGGAAGCCGGCACGATCACAGCTAACGATCTGTTAGTTAACCAGATGGCTTCCATGCAAAGCCTTACCTCCAACATTGTCATTCTCATAGCCATCCCCCTGCTCCTTTTTTCCCTTGACCTGCGAAGATGGCTCAGGCTGGCGCCCGAAGCCCTGAAATCGCTTATTTTAGGCGTGGTGTCGCTCATCATTGTCATCTTTGCCGGTTACCTGTGGCTTGGAGACAGTATTCCCGAAGGATGGAAAGTGGCAGGAATGCTTGTTGGGGTTTATACCGGAGGAACACCCAACCTGGTGGCCATCGCAACCGCATTAAAGGTATCCCCTACCGTATTCATACTGACCAACACCTACGACATGGTTCTGAGTGCACTGGTTTTGATTTTCCTGATGACCACCGCACAGCGCGTTTTCAACCTTTTCCTGATCCACTTCTCCGATACGAAAAGGCATAAGGCGGTTTGCAAGGTATTATGGGAAACCGAAGGAGTCGACAATTACCTGGGAATGCTCTCCTGGAAATCATTCAGGGAACTGATTGCAGCCTTGGGAATCTCCCTGGTCATCGTGGCAATCAGCTACGGCACAGGACTTCTGGTCCCCAAAGAAATACAAACCACCGTCATCATCCTGACCTTGACCACGCTGGGACTGCTGGCCTCTCTGATTAAAAGGATCAACGTCATTAAGTATACTTTCCAGTTTGGAATGTATTTTATCATCGTCTTCTCCCTGGTCATCGCCACCATGGCCGACCTCAGAGCCATGTTCAGCATCGAATTCCTGAATCTTTTCCTGTTCATTGCCGTGGCCATATTCGGGTCGATCATTGTCCATGTAGGGCTATCCAGGATCTTCAAAGCCGACACCGACACCACCATTATTACCATAACCGCACTAACCTTTTCTCCTCCTTTTATTCCGGCAGTGGCAGCTTCAATCCGCAACAAGGAGGTGATCCTTACCGGAATTGCAAACGGATTGATAGGCTATGCCATCGGCAATTACCTGGGGGTATCCATTGCCTATATCCTGAAAGGGTTTTAGCCTTCTTTCAATGCCTAAATAACGTGGACCGATTGTTGAACCATTGTTGAACCTTTGAACGCCGGAGGCTTTGAACAATTAGCAATGAACAATGAACAATGAACAATTTGTCAATGTTTAAATAACATGGACCGATTGAACAATTGTTGAACGCTGAGGCGTAGCCGAAAGCATTGAAC
>CAZLDP010000019.1:0-15272 GCA_964558145.1 uncultured Prolixibacteraceae bacterium
GGTCTACCTGGGGTGTGTGAGGGCTGTCGATTTTATCTTTTCCCTGCCTGAATTCGACGGATCCAACCTGGCTGTCACCGGCGGAAGCCAGGGTGGCGCTCTTTCCATCGTTACCGCGGGACTCGATTCAAGGGTGAAATACCTGGCCGCATTGTATCCTGCCTTGTGTGATCTGACCGGCTACCTGCACGGAAGAGCCGGGGGATGGCCCCACATGTTTGCCGAGTACAACAAACCTTTTCATGCCAAAGCCGACAAAATTGAAACTTCCCAATATTACGATGTGGTCAATTTTGCACGCCTGGTAAAAGTACCCGGCTACTACACCTGGGGATACAACGATGTGACCTGTCCGCCCACCTCGATGTTTTCGGCCTACAATGTCATCGAGGCGCCCAAAACCCTGGTAATTTTTGAGGATACCGGGCACTGGACCTATCCCGAGGAAAATGGGAAACTGAGACAATGGCTCTTTGAAAAACTGACGGGTAAGAAATAACCGGCACATTACGAATGCACGGTGCAAAAAAAAGCTTTCCATTTCCGGAAAGCTTTTTTTGTAGCGGGGGTGCGACTCGAACGCACGGCCTCTGGGTTATGAGCCCAACGAGCTACCAACTGCTCCACCCCGCAATATATTCTAATTCAAAAATTTCAGGACCTAAATGCGGTGCAAAGATAATAATTATTTGCTAATTATCCCAAAAAACGAAAAATTAATTATCAGGGACCAGGGCAGGAGCGGGCAACCCAACCACTTCTTCCATCATTTCAAGGACCCTTTGTTTATTTTCTTCGCTGAGTGAGGCAATCCGGGTACGGTGACTTCCACCTTTCTGTACCACTTTCAATACCGCACTTTTCTTCGGAACGATTACCCCGCTTGCCGTCCAGGGATCATCCTTCCCATAAATAAACAGCATCGGCAGGTTCGTTGTATTCAGAAATCGCTGGGTCCGGAAAGCCGGTTCCGGATCAAATTCCGGGAGATACCCATCAGGAAGGAACAAACGAAAAAGATAGTCTTTGGCGGTGCTGATCTTCAAAATTTTCCTGAATGGACGGGTCTCGTACCCATAATACCCCAGTTCGCGGGCAGCCTGTACAAAGAAGGAACCCATCCGTTCCTGTTCTTCGAGGGAGAAATAACCCGGATCAGAAACTTCCATCCAATGGTTGAAAATTTCAGTGTCAGAACCGGATGCCACAGGAATGGTCTTCGGATCCCTCCCCCATTGCCAGAAAGAAAAGCTGTATTCCAGTACCGAATAATCAAAGATCTCTGTTACGGGGAGTCTGAATGTGAATTTTTTTTCACTGACCCATTTTTCAAAAAGGGGCATCAACGAATCGCGCCGATGTAACACCTCCTTCTGAAAAGCCTTTACTTTCCGGCGTACTTCCCTAGTTCCCGGCTCGCGGGCAATGTAACGCTCGTGCCGTCCGTCTTCCACGGCAAAATTCATGGGAGCCACATACGAAACGGTCAAATCGACATCGCCGGGAAAGAACATCCGGTGCAGCAAAGCCGTCTGGCCCCCTTTGCTGATCCCAGTGTTTATCCATTTCTCTGAAAACCAAGGTTTAAGAAGCATTACCACCCGGTGATGATCGCCTGCCGCATTTTCTACAGAAAGATACTGCCAATCACGTTCTTCAGGCCATGATTCCCCGAAATAGCGGTGTTCGACCACTACCTGACTGGCATCCAGAATCGGACACAACTCATTGATGTAACGCGGATTTCCGCCGTAAGTTGCCGCATACCCTTCGGTGACAAGAATCACCGGCCGTTCCCGGTCCCTCACGCTTACAAATACCCGCTGAAGAAAACTTCCTTTCCCCGGATCCTTGTGATCCAAAGGCTGCCGGATAAAAAAACGGACAGCCTCCCCGAAAAAAGGATTCGGACCAAATAGTTCAACCTTTTCCACAGTCGGCTGTTGTTGCAGATAATCGGTAAGGTCGGAACTGTATCCGGGAAAACAGACCAGGAAAAAGAGCAGTAGTAACCAGATTGTTTTTTTCATGGCGGCAAAATAAACAAACTTTTGCTGCCACAGGACAGGAACCAGTTAAAAAAAGCCGCCCCGGTTCAGGGACGGCTTCCTTATTTAGGCTGCCTGCATAGCAAACACCTCTGCTAACACATCAGGAAAATCGTTCTTGAAATGGCTGAGGCACCACTGTTCCAATTCGACCCGCTCTGTGGGCTTCATCCACCCGATACACTTGAGCAACTCTTTCCTGAATAAGTCCTTACTGAAGCTTACTTTCGGCAGAATTACCTTAGCATATTCTATCATGGCTTCTTGTTTTTCGATTCCATGAATATAACCTCAAATTCCGGGATAAAGTATGCTTCAAAACATAGCTTAACATACTTTAACAAAATAATACTTTTTACTCTTTAAATTGAAAACCTGACACCGATTTCCAAATCAAAGATCGCCGATTACCCTTTTAAACGTCCCGGTTTACGTTCGACGCTCCACCCGAACTTCCCGATTTTCTTTCCCAGACCGAAATAGTGACCGTGATTATAGACCAGAGGAGCTGCCTTAGCCAGACTGAAAGCGCCCTTTGGGTCGATGTAGGCTTCATCGGCCTGGATGTTAACCACTTCGGCCATAAACATATCGTGGGTTCCCAGTGAGATAACCTGTTTGACCACACATTCGATGTTGACGGGCGATTCGGAGATCACCGGAGCTTTAACAACCCGTGAAGGTCCGGGGGTAAGGTTCATCTCCTTCCACTTGTTGAATTTCCTGCCCGAGCGACATCCGCACCAATCGGTAGCCCGGGCCAGCTCTTGGGTGGTAAGGTTGATCACAAACTCCCCCGTGCGGCTGATGATCGCGTGGGAATGACGACCTGGCCGCACCGAAATATAGCACATCGGCGGATCGCTGCAGATGGTGCCCGTCCATGCGATGGTGATAATATTGTATTCTTCCGGAGTCTCCCCACAACTGACCATTACCGCGGGTAACGGATAAATCATCGTTCCCGGCTTGAAATCTCTTTTTGTCATCTGACTCATTTTCTGCTGTTAATTAAAGGTAGGAAGGACAAGATAAACTATTTTTATCCAACCTCCACGACATTATTCAAAAAAAACAGGTAATCAAACCGTCCATAACCATTCAATCAGGAAGCAGGCATCAGACCGGCTGAACTAATTTATTAAATTTGCAGCGCAACGCAACATTCCCAAGTCCAAAACCGTCAACAACATGTTTAAACCAATTAATGATGATGATTAAATTCAAATTACTTGCATTAAGTGCCCTTTTCCTGCTGGTTTCGGGATTTGACCCCGTACCGGTATCGAGGTATGAGCCGGTTTTTATGCTCCGGAGCGAGATGGAAAAGGAATCCGCCTGGAGGGGCCCCGGGATATCCGGAACCCCGGGAAAATTTACCTGAAAGACGATCTGATTTTTATCAACGAAAAGTACATGGGTATCCATGTGATCGACAACACCAACCCTGAGGAACCTGATAATTTCGCTTTTATCCGCATTGATGGTTGCATCGACATGGCCATGAAAGACCAGGTCCTCTATGCCGACAATGCCGTGGATCTGGTTTCCCTGGCCCTCTCCCCGCAAATGACAGGAATTGAGGTCACCAGCCGCAATAAAGATATCTTCCCCGAACTAAAGGCCCCCGATGGCAGGGGACTCACTACCCGTGAACAGATGGCCCGCCCTGATAACGCAATACTGGTAAGATGGAGAGAAAGAAATTAACCCACCCTAACAGGGTCACCCTGAGGCTTCTTCCCGCCCTGGTTATCCTGATCCTTGCAGCCGGCTGCCAGATGGGAGATAGTTTAGAATCGGACTTCTCTTCAGGGGAGGGAACAGGAGGATCCATGGCCCGCTTTACTGTCGCAGGCGATCATCTATACACCGTCGACGACCGCACCCTGAAGGTATTCAGTCTGGCCGATCCGAAAAAACCTGTTCTAAAGACCAACCGCAACGTAGGCTTTGATGTGGAGACCCTCTTTCCTCTTGGCAAAAACCTCTTCCTGGGTACCTCCACCGGTATGTTCATCTTTGACATTACCTCCCCGGAGAACCCGGAGAAAATCTCCTTTTACGAACACATCTTCGCCTGTGATCCTGTGGTCTCTGATGGCCGATATGCCTATGTAACCCTCAGCGCTTCCAATACCCGGTGCTGGAGAACCGTCAATGAACTGCACATTATAGACATTCAGAACAAGGTTGCACCGAAACAGGTCAGTACGCATGCGCTTTCCTCTCCCCGTGGACTGGCCATCCGGAACGATACCCTGTGGATATGCGATGATGGCCTCAAGGTCTTTGATGTGCATGACAAATCCCGGATCAACCAACTGGTCCACTTCAGAGATGTCCCTGCCTTCGACCTCATCCTCAATGGCCGTCTGGCCCTGGTCACTGGCGAAAAAGGATTTGTCCAGTACCGGATTGGAAACAACACCATTACCAAACTCAGTGAAATAAAAGTCATCCCATAATTTCTCCTTATGAATCGTTTTTTCACCATCATTCTCCTGCTGTTTCCCTTTCTGCTGGCAGGGCAGACAGAAGTGGCCGTTCCCAAAGAGAAAAAATTCGGCATTGGCTTGGTGCCCCAGTATGCCATTACCAACGGTACCCGCATCGATTTTGACATCCGGCTGCCCGGAAAGAATCAATGGCTGGTAGTGGCACCCCAGCTCTACCTGGTCACCGATAATTCCACCTTATGGGACTTTAACGAAATGACAGGCGTGGGGGTTGATCTTCAGCACCGTTTCTATATCGGACAGAGAAACGAGCCCAAGGGAGGCTACCTGGCCTACGGGCCGGCGCTCCAGTACCGTTCTGTAAAGGATGAAGGGCTGTCTTCCTATTTATTCAGAGAAGAGGGTTCCACCTATATTGGACTGCAAGAAGAGATGATGCAGACCAGCATCTGGAAAACCGGAGGAAACCTGATTTTTGGGTACCAGGTTTTGACTACCCGTGGTGTTTACTTCGATTTTTACCTCGGAACCGGCATCCGCTTCAGTTTCGACAACCGCAGTTCCGGGTTGCATGGCTACTATAATGAATGGTGGGGTGACCTGGGTTATTCGGGAACCCTTTTGGTGGGTGGTTTCCGGTTAGGCTTTCTCCGCTGAAAGATGATTGATAAAAAGGGGATCAGGGATCGATCCAATCTCCGTTACTGCGAATAAGCTGCTCCAATTCGTCAGTGGCATCTTCATAGGGGATAGCCCTTTTGACAAGCTGCAACCCCTTGTAAAGGTTTATTTTTCCTGCTCCGGATCCCACAAAGCCATAATCGGCATCACCCATTTCACCGGGACCGTTGACAATGCATCCCATGATTCCGATTTTCAGATGGTTCAGGTGGCCGAAATGCTTCTTCACCTTCAGGGTAGTCTCATGGAGGTCAAACTGGGTGCGTCCGCAACCCGGACAGGAGATAAATTCCGTCCGGGAAATCCTCATGCGCGATGACTGCAAAATTCCAAAACTCAAATCCTTGAGTTCTGTAAAGGTCGTATTTTCATGGTCATTCGAGATGCAGATCCCGTCACCGTACCCGTCGATAAACAATCCCCCGAGGTCGGCTGATGCCTTGATCTGAAGATCCTCCAACGACCGCTCACCATACTTGCGGTAAATGATTACCGGCACCTTCCAGATATGGGTTTCCAGCATCATAAAAAATGCCCGGAGTTCGGCAAACGGATTATTATTGAAGCTTTCCATGATGAGTACCGTTTTCCGGGTCTGCTTCAGTTTGGTCATAATCTCAGGATGATGACTCATGAAACTGTCGAATCCCATCTTGTTGGTGCGGATAAATTTCATCCGACCCCAGCGGGTGCTTTCAAAGAGGTACTCTTCAGGAGTGATAACGGGGTAAACATTCCCTTGAATATCAAGGATTCTGTTCCCCGAAAGAAAATATTCAGGAATCAGTTTACCCCTGATGGGAAGGATCTCCTGAAGGGAGCGCTCACCCAGATCGGCAATCACCACAGGACGGAATTTTCCACCCATATTGAGCACAGGTCGCGTCGAACGCCTTTCATATTCAAAGGGATTGGTCTGCGCATGAAGGGGAGCCGTGATTTTCTGATGGCCGTAATACGATCTGAAGTGGTTGATCAGTTTCAGAGCTACGGGGATTTCCCTTTCCGGTTTTTCGGTCAACGACACACGGAGGGTGTCGCCAATGCCATCGGCCAACAAAGCCCCAATACCCACCGCTGAACGGATCCTTCCCTCTTCACCTTCTCCGGCTTCGGTTACACCCAGGTGCAGAGGATAATTCATATCTTCCAGCCTCATCCTGTAACAGAGCAGACGAACGGTATACACCATCAGACGGGTATTACTCGACTTGATGGAAATCACCACATTGTTAAAATCCACCTTCTTGCATATCCGAAGGAATTCCATCACCGACTCTACGATTCCAGTAGGGGTATCGCCGTAACGGCTCATAATCCGGTCCGACAGCGACCCCTGGTTGGCCCCAATCCGGAGCGCCGTGTTGCTCTTCCTGAGTATTTCCAGAAAGGGAATGAACAACTCCTCAATTTTCTGAAGCTCTTCCTTGTATTGCTCATCGGTATACAGCACATGCTCAAATTGTGCCCGCTTGTCATAGAAATTGCCCGGATTGATACGTACCTTCGAAATATAACGGGCTGCAATTTCAGCTAACCTGGGATTAAAATGAATATCTCCTATCAGCGGATTATCATACCCGCGGTTGACCAATTCCTTTTTGATATCTTTCAGATTTTCAGCGTCCCTCAATCCCTTGACTGTTACCCTGACGTAATCGGCTCCAGCTTTAATGATTTGAATAATCTGATTTACAGTGACTTCAGTGTCTTTGGTGTCGGTATCGGTCATAGATTGGATCCGGATGGGATTATCCCCTCCCAGGGGAATCGAACCTACCTGAACCTCACAGGTCTTCTGCCGCTGATACTGACATAAGTCGTTGATATATTTGAAATTGGGGCTATCCATGTCGTATTGGTTCTTCGCATCGATTGCAAAATTAATACCATAACCCAAATATAAAAAGAATCAACTATTTTTGTTATTATTTAAATTGTCATGTCAGTTGAGATTAAGGAAGTCACTAAATCTTACGGCACCCAAAAAGCGCTCGACCAGGTCACTTTTTCGCTCCGGAACGGTGAATTGGTCGGGTTTTTAGGTCCCAACGGGGCCGGCAAATCGACACTGATGAAGATTATCACCGGTTATCTTCCGCCCGACGGGGGTGAAGTTTGGGTGAACGGCATCAGGGTTGATGCCGGGACAGTAGAAGTGAAACGGCTCATCGGCTATCTGCCCGAGAACAATCCCCTGTACAACGACCTGTATGTAACCGAGTATCTTGAATTTGCCGCAGGTTTTTATCAGATTGACAAACCCGGGCAACGTGTGCGGGAGATGATTGCCGCCACGGGACTTGAGCGGGAACAGCACAAAATGATCGGGGCGCTATCGAAAGGATACAGGCAGAGGGTAGGATTGGCGCAAGCTCTGCTTCATGATCCTCCGGTGCTGATCCTCGATGAGCCCACCACTGGGCTCGACCCCAACCAACTGGGAGAGATCCGGTCGCTGATCAAGGAAATCAGCCGGCAGAAAACAGTACTGCTTTCTTCCCATATTCTCCAGGAAATTGAAGCCCTGTGCCGGCGCGTGGTTATTATCCACAAAGGCAAACTGGTTGCCGACAGCGATTTGGCACACCTGAAGGAAGATACCCTGGTACAAGGACAACAGGTTTTCGCAGAGTTTGACAAACCGGTATCGCCCGGTTTACTCCAAAATATAGCAGGAACAACTCTGGCAGTGCCCGATGGAAAGGGATGGCTCCTCCAAGCGGAACCCGGGGCAGACCTGCGTCCAGGAATTTTCAGGTTTGCAGTCGATTCGGGATTGACCCTGCTCTCACTGACCGAAAAAAGGCAAAACCTGGAAGAAGTATTCCAGATGCTGACCCGAAACTGAAACCGCCTTTGTAACAGGTAGCCTACCCTGATTGATCCAAGGTTCAATGGCTGCGCCGTTCAAAGGCACTTCCTGCCGTTCAAAAGTTCAACTTGTTAATTGTTAATTGTTCATTGCTAATTGCTCAGTCCCCAAGTCATTCCTTCCCACCTCCTGAAAACTTATTTTCCAGGGCAAGCAGTTTTTTTTCGTCTACCTCGCTGAACCATTCATGCATTTTTTGCCGGGCTTTCAGCTTGATGGCGGGGGTTACCGACCGGGATACCTTGATAAGGGCTACCACGAGGACTCCCAGGTCATCTGTAAAACCAAAAATTGGAGCCAGATCAAAAATCAGATCGACCGGAGCAATAAAGTATCCCAGGGCCGCTACAATGGTCAATTTGGTTTTTAACGCAACCTGCTTGTCTTTCATCACATAGTAAAGCAGAAGCACCGCATAGATGACCTTTTGCCCAGCCTTGACCGAAAACTTTCCGATTTTCGAAGAGAGCGAGCGTTCATTGTAATGACGGGAATACCGGTTTTTCATTTTTCAGTTTAATGTAATATCGGTATAATCAACATTCATGCCATGGTATTTTTCAGTGATCCGGTCTAACAGGTCACTGACTGAAAGATAGTCTTCCGCCCGAAGCAGTTTCACTTTCAGCTCCCTGAAGTCGGGAAGGTGGGGGAAATACTTCGCCAGGTGTCGCCTCATTTCCAGGATGCCGCTCCGTTCATTGTCCTTCCATCCGATGCTGAGCTGCAACTGTTCCCTGACATTGGCTACCACCTCTTCCACGGAAGGAGGCGGCATAATTTCCCCGGTATTGAAATAATGCCTGATCTCGCGGAAGATCCAGGGCCGTCCGATGGCCGGGCGGCCAATCATCAACCCATCCACACCGGTCTGACGCAGAAGTTCGGCAGCAGGCAGTGGTCCTCTTACATCACCGTTACCAATAATGGGAATCTTTATGGCGGGATTGTTTTTCACCTCCCCAATGAGCGTCCAGTCGGCTGGACCATTGTACAACTGGCTTCTGGTTCGTCCGTGGATAGCTAAGGCGCTGATCCCCGCATCCTGGAGACGCAGGGCGGCTTCCATCACCGGCTTGTCATGTTCATCCCACCCCAGACGGGTTTTAGCCGTCACCGGAAGCTTTACGGCCTTCACTACCGCGGAAGCCATGGCCTGCATCTTAGGCAGATCCTGCAACAGCGCAGCGCCGGCACCCCGTCGGACAATCTTTTTCATCGGGCAACCCAGGTTGATGTCGATGAAATCGGGACCGGCTTCTTCTGCCACTCGGGCTGCCAAAGCCATCGCCTCAATGTCGTGCCCATATATCTGAATGGCTACCGGTCGGTCAAAATCAAACAACGACATCTTGTGCTTTGTTTGGGCTACATTCCTGACCAGTGCATCCGAATTGACAAACTCGGTGTACATCACGTCGGCGCCAAATTTTTTGCACATATACCGGAACGACTTGTAGGTCACATCCTCCATCGGGGCAAGAAAAAGCGGCACCTCTCCCAACTCAATATTCCCAATTCTCATTTGTCTGTTTTTCAACCACAAAATTAGATTATTCACGCAACATTCCGGTTCGTATTTTCGTCTGTAAAGGAAATCCTGGAGGTAAGAAAAATATGATGCCTTCCCTGTGACAAACCCAGTATTCAGGCCGAAAGGTGCTCTACCAGAATTTTCACCCCGATCAGGATAAGAATGATACCACCGGCAATAACGCTCCGGTGGCTTTCCCTTCCGGGCATTTTCTTACCGAAAAGGAGACCCAGCATGGCAGCAAGAAAGGTCACACTCCCGATGATAACAACCGGAAAGAGGATTAACGAGTCGACCAGCCCGAAAGTCACTCCCACCACCAAGGCATCGATACTGGTAGCCACTGAAATGGCAACCAGGAGTTTCAGACTGAATGGATTGGATGCGCTGATCACCTCTCCCTGGCGGATTCCTTCAAGGATCATTCTGACTCCGATAAAAGCCAGAAGTCCAAAAGCAATCCAGTGATCAAAACCCGAAATCAGATTTTTGAGACAACCTCCTGCAAACCATCCCAAAAGAGGGAATAAAGCCTGAAAAAAAGCCAATATAAAAGCAGCTCTGGCAGCCTCGGGGAATCTGATTTCCTTTCGGAGCACGCCAAGGGAAACCGACGCGGCAAAAGTGTCAAAACTCAGCCCGATGGCAATCAACAGGAAGGTTCCGGCCTGCGCCAATGACATCACTGCAAAAACTTGGAATAGGTAACAGCCACTTTAATTCCCGAGGCGCTCGTTGCTCCCTTCAGCACTGCCCTTTTCATCTCACTGTTCTTGTTCGAGGTAGTCAGATAAAAACCGTTGTTCCCGGTTTCTCCCTCTATAATACGCTGTAGTTGCTGGGTAATATTGAATCTGTAGGTATAATCAGAATAGAGGAATCCCCCGTAAAATGTATGATTAAAAGAGTAATCCTTGGGAAGATATTCCTTCCCGTTGTCATCGACATAAGTCAGGAACAACTGCATTGGCAGTGGGTATTTCCGGAAGTTCGACAAAACGGTGTCGACGGTGAAAATAATCTCCGCCTTGTTGATGGCGATGGAAGTGGAATCTTTCCAGGAGTCGAGCCAAGGAATATAGATTTTCGACTGGATTCCACCTGTCGACTGGATATAGATCAGGCTGTCGTTCCTGATCTCCTGATTAAGCCCAGAATAGAAGGGAGCCGGGGAATAATCATGTTTGATACTGTTCACCCTAGCGCTGAATTCGGTCACGTAATAGGCAAGGTTGGTCGTATCGGTATTGTTGTGGTAATAAAGGACCAGCGCCGATCCCCTGAGGGAGCTGGTTTCGAGCAGATTCAGGGTCACAATCGCACCTGTTCCCTGCGTACTGGCCGACTTGACGTAAAGTCCCTTGAAATATTGCAGAAACACCTCGTTGTTGACCATATCGAGCGAGTCAGCCGAAATTAGCTTGTTGGCCAGCGACTTATCCAGTTTAATCCCGACAAGCTGGTAGACGGTATCCTTATAGATGCTGTCGAGTTTCACTTTGGGGTGGAAATTGTATTCTGCCAGCTTAAAGGGGGAAGCCATTTGCGAAAGATTCACATCGTCGTAATATTTGGCGTAGGGATTGAAGATCTCTTCCAGTTCGTAGATTTCCAATTTTTGAACCGAGGAAGTATCTCCGTAAACGGATCTGTAATAGAAATAGAAAACGACAGAGTCGGCCACCGGATTCGTACCTAGGTTAGGGAACTTTCCCAAACGGAACTGCAACCCCAAGTCAATGGTGGTTTTTCCAAAAACCGGATCATTGAAGGTTCCCAGCAGGTTTGATGAGGATTCATCGGTGCGGAGCGAATCATCCCTGAAAGTATAAGCCCTGACAGAGTTCTTCTCCACCTTGTTGGCCACATTGATCAAGTCGGTGGCGGGCAGGAGTTCCATTCCCACATCACCGGTATTGTTGCACGAAGTAAAACTAAGTCCCAGAAGCAACAGACAGAACGCCGTACTGTACTGAATCCGGTTAAATTTTTTAATCAATTGGAACGGTTTGGAACTAATAACAGCCATTTTACACCTGGTCATAAAAATCATTGTAGGCATCAATATAACCCTCTTTGCCTTGGTACGGCAGAACCTTTTTTCCCGATTCCGAGATAAACTGATCCAAATCAGGATGGATCTCTTCTGATCCCTTGATAATTGCATCAGTGTACTGAAGGGCAAGTTTGCTTACATTGATGAAGTTTGGATTTTCCACAATTTTCACATCACCCGCCGAAATACCCTTTATAAGCAGTTTTTTTCTGAAATTTTTATTCAGGGCTCCGGGAAAATCGTCGTTATAAACGGAGTAAATCACTTTAGATTGTGCGAATAGCGGATCGTCGTAGTAATATTTTTTGATATAAAGAGGAACAAGACAGGTTAGCCATCCATGGCAATGAATAATGTCGGGGGCCCAACGAAGTTTGATCACAGTTTCCAGAACACCCCTGGCAAAAAAGATAGCCCGCTCATCGTTATCTTCAAAAAAGTTATTTTCAGGATCTTTGAAAACACACTTCCTGTGAAAATAATCCTCATTATCAATGAAATAAACCTGCATGCGAGCTGATTGAATGGAAGCCACCTTGATGATCAAGGGATGATCGGTATCGTTAATGACCAGATTCATTCCTGAAAGCCTGATCACTTCGTGCAGTTGATTTCTGCGCTCGTTCACGCAACCATAACGGGGCATAAAAGTCCTGATTTCCCGGCCTTTTTCCTGAACGCCCTGCGGTAAATAGCGTGAGATTTCCGACATTTCACTTTCCGGTAGATAGGGGGTTATTTCCTGAGAAATGTAAAGAATTCTTTTATTTTCCATCTACTTTTCCTATGCGGCATTAAATCACTGCAAAATTAACGAAAATATCCGTATATTCAATTAAATCCGGCAAATCAACCATTTGATTTAAAATGGTAAAGGGAATTGAACTCTTCACCCGACTATTCAGATTGTATTGGGTTTTGATTATTTTTAGAAAAATTTTGTATGGAACATTTACCACAGATTGAGAATAAGATATTTCCTGATTTTGAGTCATTCAGGGCACTACTGGATTCCTGGAGGGGAGAGGGAGCCGCCATTGTGTTTACCAACGGATGCTTCGATTTGCTGCACAGGGGACATGTAGAATACCTGGCCAGGGCAGCCGCCAAAGGGGATCATCTGGTAGTGGGCCTGAACTCCGATCAGTCGGTCACACGGCTCAAGGGGGCAGGCAGGCCCTTGATCGACCAGTATTCCAGGGCTTTGATGCTGTCGGCCCTTCAATTTGTATCGGCTGTGGTTATTTTCGAAGACGACACGCCCCTAAGCCTGATTGAAGCGATACTTCCAGAATTCCTGATCAAGGGGAATGACTATGCTCCTGAAGAAATTGCCGGAAACGAAGCGGTGGTCGCCTACGGGGGAAAAGTGGAGACCATCGGGCTGGTTCCCGGATTTTCCACGACACTGTTGATTGAAAAAATTCGCAATCTGAAGTAAGGGTCAATTGATCTTCGGTTATTTTTCTTCTATCCCTGCTCGAAAACCATTACTCCATGAATCATGGTAAAGTTAAAAACCATAAGTATCTGCCAAAATTGCGGGGCTGAGTCTCCCAAATGGATCGGGAAATGTCCGGCCTGCCATCAATGGAACAGTTATGTGGAAGAGATCATCGCCAACACTGCCAAATCAGGGGCAATCCCATTTCTTCCGAGTGAGAACAAGCCATTGATGCTGGAGGATATTTCGGCGGCCAATTTTGTGCGTATCAATACGGGCATTGCCGAGTTTAACCGGGTATTGGGGGGCGGCCTCGTGCCGGGCTCCCTGGTTCTTATAGGGGGAGAACCTGGAATCGGTAAATCCACGCTGGTTCTGCAGCTCGCACTGACCCTCAAGGGGCAAAAAATTATCTATTCGTCGGGAGAGGAGAGTCTGCAACAAATTAAACTGAGGGCTAACCGGCTGAAGCTGGCTAACCGGGAGACTCTTTTTCTCTGCGAAACTTCGCTCGAAGCCATTCTTTCCGTCGTGGAACAGGAAAAGCCGGCCATTCTGATCGTGGATTCCATCCAGACTGTCTCCACCGCGAGTGTTGAGTCATCCCCGGGATCGGTCACCCAAGTAAGGGAATGTACCTCTGCCATCCTCAAATATGCCAAGAAAAACCATACGGCAGTCATCCTGATCGGCCATATCAACAAGGAAGGGAATCTGGCAGGTCCCAAAGTGCTTGAGCACATCGTGGATACCGTGATCCAGTTTGAAGGGGATACCCATCACCTATTCCGGATCCTGCGTTCCACCAAAAACCGGTTCGGATCTACTTCTGAACTGGGTATATTTGAAATGCGCCAGAACGGATTGGTGGAAATAGAAAATCCTTCGGCTCACCTGATTTCTATGGGGAACGAGCCGGTCAGCGGGACTGCTATTGCTGCCACCATTGAAGGGATCAGGCCCTTCCTGATTGAGATCCAGGCGCTTGTCAGCTCTGCAGCCTATGGAATGCCCCAACGTTCTTCCACCGGATTTGACCTTCGCCGGCTCAATATGCTTTTGGCCGTTCTTGAGAAAAAAGCCGGCTTCAAGCTGATTGCGAGGGATGTCTTTCTCAATGTGGCCGGAGGGTTGAAAATCAGTGATCCCGCAACCGACTTGGCGATTTTGGTATCAGTGCTCTCCTCTAATCTCGATATCGCTGCCGGACCTCACGACTGTTTTGCCGGAGAAGTGGGACTCACCGGCGAAGTCAGGGCAGTCAGCCGGATCGAACAACGGGTAGCCGAGGCAGCACGCCTGGGCTTCGGAAGAATATTTATTCCCCGGGGTAACAAAGGTTTTGATCCTGACGGATTCAACCTCGAAATCGTCAAGGTGGGCAGGGTCGAAGATGTCTTTAAAAAACTGTTTCGCTGAACACTCCCTTCTCCTATTCTTAAACTGACGCAAGAACTTACCTTGAATCAGCGAAATGTGTACTTTTGAAACCGAATAAATAGCGCTCAGTCCATGAAAAAAGGCAGCTTCTTCCCGGCATTCCTGCTTCTCGCGGTAATGGCCTGTTCTGATCCGGTCATTCCCAAACCAAATAAACTGGTTTCGCGCGACAAAATGATCGACATGCTGACCGATATCCACCTGGCAGAATCGGTTTACCAGACCCAACGATATTCCACCGAAGAAATGAACCGATATAAAGAATCGGATTACTATTACTCGGTATTGAAAAAACATGAAGTAGCCGACTCCATCTTTGAAAAATCGCTGATCTATTATTCGAGCAAGCCCAAGGAATTTGAAAAGATATACACCCGGGTGGTGAACCGGCTGACCCAAATGCAGCAGAAACTGGCTGAAAAGGAGAAGTCTCCGGTCGACATCGGCAATAAAACCACAAAGTGAGAAGCCTTTCTGCCTGCCGGGTATTTACTCTGTCGGTTCCCCCAATCCCCCACGGAGTGATTACGGTCGACAATACCGGAACGATCACCGACGTGTCGGATGGCGCAGCAGATCAGACAGAAACCTTAAAGGCAGAACAGCATGAAGGAATCCTTGTCCCCGGTTTTGTCAACTGCCACTGCCATCTTGAATTATCACACCTCCGGGGGTTAATTCCGGAACATCGGGGGATTGTCTATTTCATCGGTGCAATCAACCGCAGGAGAGACG
>CAZLDP010000020.1:0-15140 GCA_964558145.1 uncultured Prolixibacteraceae bacterium
TGTGAACATTACCTACACCCTTCCTTTCAGTCAGATCAAAATGCTCAGTTTCCTGAACGTGATGGCCCGGTATGAAGGAACATACGACTGGCAGGCAGGAGCAATCACAGCCGACACCATCCGGTTGGGGAATGTGATCCAGAATTCCCAGAACCTGCAGTTAACCGGAAATATAACCTTGACCTCCCTTTACAATCTTATTCCCTATCTGGAAAAATTGGATACTAAATTCCAGAATACCGGCAGGGGTCGCTATTATGGAGGGGGGCAGATGATGCAAGGCCAGTCGGCCCGTCGCAGCGCACAGCAGGAAGCCCGGCAGGCTCAGACCCCACCGCCGAAACCCGAATTCAGGCAACAAAACGTAAAACTGAACGGAGAGGAGCCTTTCATCATCAACCACAAGCTGAATGTGCCCCAGGTATCGCTCAAGATCACGGACGACCAGGGGAAGGGTATCAGCGGGAAAACGAAAACCATCGACCGGAACACCATTGAGTTTACCCCCGCCGACACCATCGCCAATGCTACGCTTGTGGTGACGGAAAAGAAGGAAAAGAATATTCTCCGGGATATTTTCGACATTACCCTGCGAATGGCAACAGGAATCCGCAATATTTCAGTCAACTACGGCATTTCCGGAGGTTCGGTGCTTCCGGGCTACCTGCCTGAACCCGTTTTCTTGGGCGGTGGCAGGTTTTCACCCGACCAGAACCTTTTTGCCCGGATGCCGGGAGCCACCTACTCACCTGGACTCCCCTTCCTCCTGGGATGGCAGGACCGGCAGTTTGCCCGGACAGCGGGTGAAAGGGGTTGGATTACCACCGATCCCCTGCTGAACATGCCCTTCCAGTTTACCCGGAACGAACGCATCTCCGTCAGGGCAGATGTAGAACCGCTTCCCGACCTCCGGATCGATGTGAATGCCGACCGCTCCATCTCCAAAAACCTGAGCGAGTTTTACAATTACGATCCCCTCGAAAAAAGCTTCACTGCCGACAACCTCAGTGAGAAAGGGAATTTCAGCATGTCGGTGTTCACATGGGGCACGGCCTTCTTTGCCATAGGAAAAGAGGAGGTTCATCAGTCGGAGGCTTTCCAGAAGTTGAAGGATTACAGGCTGATCATTGCTCGCAGACTGGCTGCTAAGCGGCCCGCCCATTTCGGATACGATCCCAATGCCACCAATCCCCAAACCGGTTTTCCCGACGGATATGGCCCTACTTCCGTGGAGGTATTGGTACCGGCCTTCCTGGCTGCCTACCAGGGCACCGATCCCCACAAAGTAAGCCTGGGGATGTTTCCTTCAGTGAAATATATCAGACCAAACTGGAGGGTTCAGTATGAAGGAATGATCTCCAAAATCCCCAAACTGAACCAGGTGATGAAAACCATGAGCTTCACCCACTCCTACCGTTCGAGCTATACGGTGGGCTCTTTCCTTACCAACCTGAATTATTTAGCCCAGGACGACGGATTCAGCTATGTCCGCGATATCCAGAACAACTTCCTGCCTGCCTTTGAGTTCAACTCGGTAAGTATCAACGAAACATTCAGCCCGCTGATCAATTTGGACATCACCTGGATCAACGACCTTACCACCCGCAGCGAAATCAAGCGGTCGCGAAGTCTGGCGCTCTCCTTCGCCAACAACCAGCTCACGGAAGTGGTCAGTAATGAGTATATTGCTGGAGTGGGATACCGGTTTACCCGTATGGATCTGATCCTGAAAACCAAGAATTCGCAGCGCTCCTACTCCAATGATCTGACATTGAGGGCCGACCTTTCTTTCAGAAAGAACAAGACCGTACTGCGACGACTTGTCGAAGATACCGACCAACTGACAGCAGGACAGAATGCCATTACCATCAAAACCACTGCAGATTACATGCTGAGCGACAGGTTCCAGCTCAGGGTATATTACGATAAAATCATCAACCAGCCTTTCGTGGGTTCTTTCGACACATCCAATACCAATTTTGGGGTGAGTTTCCGCTTTACCCTTGCGGAATAATTGCATATAGGCGCCGGGTGATATCTTTATACCGATAGTTTCAGAACATCGGAATGGAATTTTGCGTATAAAGAACCGGATTTAACATTCAGTGACTAATGAGACTTCACCTTCTGTTTTTTTTTGCCGCTGTACTTCTCGCTTCGTGTACGGCCACCCGGAAATTGGGCAGTGTGGAACTGAGTAATCTGGAAAAAGAGGTTTCCGACAGTGTGAAATATGAACTGGTGGTACTCGATCCGGGTTTCGAAAGCTGGTTCATCGCGCATAGCCGGCCGTCATGGTATCATTCCCAGAGTTACTACGAAAATTGGAATAAGCAGTATGTTACCGAATGGAATGCAAAGGCAATGAGTGCCCGGCATTCCAAAATGTTCCATTCTTCGATCGATTATGATCCTTTTACCGACTATGGATTAGAGATCAACCACAAACTCTTCTACTATTTCCAGTATGTGGAACGTGAACTGGGGATTCCTATTCTGGCCCCCGGCACATCACCCCATTTTCTTTTGTGACGAAGCCCTCTTGTTGACCAGAACTGCCAGCCGGGTGCCGTCGAACTCCTCCTCAGCCTTCAGTCTGCCTTCAATCCGCGGAGCCTTCACCCCCTTCCCGAAAAACAGAGGAGCCGTGTAAATGTGAGATTCATCCCACCGGTTGCTTTCGATAAAACCGGATAGTGTGACTGCCCCACCTTCCACAATGACCGACTGGATGTTCCTGGACCAGAGATAGGCCAAAATTTGTGTAGGGAGGTCACATTCAAAATCAAGGAGTTCAAAATGGATTTTTCCTTCATCAGGGGCAGGCTTTCCGGTAAATACCACCGTTTCGCCCTGCTGGTCGAAGAGATGCAGCGACTTCGGTAAACGGGCTGTCCGGTCAATAACCAATCTGAGGGGATTATCTCCGCTCCAGTCACGTACGGTCAGCGAGGGATTGTCCATCAGGGCGGTAGTAGTTCCAACAAGAACCGCCCCTTCTAATGAACGTTGACGGTGCACCAGCATCCGTGAAAGCGGACTGCTTATCCATACAGGCTGACCGGAAGGCTCTCCCACTCTTCCCGGATCGATGTACCCATCGCTGGTTTGGGCCCATTTCAGAATTACATAAGGTCGCTTTTGCTCATGGAAGGTAATAAACCGGCGGTTTAACTCCCTGCACTCTTTCTCCATCACTCCGGTAAGGGTTTGAATGCCGGCCGTTTGAAGCATTTGCTCTCCCCGTCCAGCCACTTCCGGATTAGGATCGCGCATTCCGATCACCACCCGGGGTATCTTCTCACGAATGATCAGTTCAGTGCAGGGCGGGGTTTTCCCGTAATGGGCACATGGTTCAAGCGAAACATACAGCGTACTAAGGCTCAACAGCTTCCGGTCGCGTACCGACCCGATGGCATTCACTTCGGCATGAGGTCCGCCAAACGTATGGTGAAACCCCTCCCCGATGATTTTGCCGTCGCAAACGATGACACAACCCACCATGGGATTCGGCGCAACCAGTCCGGCCCCGCAACTCGCCAGAGCCAGACATCGCTCCATGAAAACCGTGTGACCGATCATTCCCAATATTAAGTAACTTTGTCAAAAATAGTCAATGAACGCGACAGTCCGCTACATCAGGGAAGAATTGAGAGAGATCTTTCCCCAACCGGAAATTACGGCCATTTCGACGCTGATATTTCATTCACTCCGCGGGTATACCCTCACCGATATGGTGGTCAGGAGCCATGAAGTGCTGACAACCGGCGAGGTCTGCCGGGTCAGGGAGATCGTATCGCGGCTCAGACAGCACGAACCCATTCAGTATATCCTGGGCTATTCCCTGTTTGCGGGAATGAGGATCAGGGTAAACCCATCGGTACTCATACCCCGTCCCGAAACCGAGGAGTTGGTTGACTGGATCATCAAGGAGGAAGTTAATTCTCCCGTCCACATCACCGATATAGGAACCGGAAGCGGATGTATCGCACTGGCACTGAAAAAAGCCTTCCCGGCATCGACTGTGGAAGGATGTGATGTGGCAGTTGAAGCCCTCAAACTGGCTAAGGAAAATGCAAACGCCAATGATCTCGCGGTTTCCTTCTTTGAAGCTGATATCCTGAACTGGGAAAAGTATTCCCTTCGGCAATCAACGGATATCGTTGTCAGCAATCCGCCTTATGTCACACTGGCTGAAAAGATGCGGATGCTTCCCAACGTGACACGCTTTGAACCCCACTCAGCGCTGTTTGTTCCCGACGGCGATCCGCTGGTCTATTACCGAAAGATCCTGGAGTTCGCAGGGAAATGGCTGAGCCGAAGAGGGAGAGTGTACTTTGAAATCAACGAACATTTTGGCCCCGGGATAGAAAAACTGTTTTCGGATTACGGGTTCGGAAAGGTGGAAATCAGGAACGATATGCAGGGGAAGCAACGGATGGCACGGGGAGTCATGAACCCCTGACAAAGGGAACGACTGTCGGGAATACTGTAACGTTAAATTTCCTGGTGCAACGCAGGAGCCGGTTAACTGATTGGGAATTTCATTAAATTGCAGCCTGAATAAAGGATGCTTTTCATACCGCCTTGAAAAACTTTTTCAGAAATATTCTGTTGATTGTCAATCAGGTGGCAGTTGCTGCTTTGTTGGGCTCATATATCGCCCGGTATATTCCGCCCGACAAATGGTGGTCCCCTTCAATTTTGGGTCTTTTATACCCTTATTTACTGGCAGTTAACCTGCTTTTTATCATTCTCTGGCTCATCCTGAAACCCCGGTACCTGCTGTACTCACTCCTGGTAATTCTGATTGGCTGGGGAACTTTTTCCCGGTTTCTGCAACTTTCAGGAAATACATCGGATACAGCGGATATCAGTGTGGTATCGTACAATGTGAAGAATTTCACGGGAAAAGGCAGTAATCCCTCCCACGAACTGGCCGAAATCATCAAGGGTTTTCTGAAGGAGAACGAGCCCGACATCATCTGCCTGCAGGAAGTGAAATTGCGGACCAACAAAGTTTTTAACCTCGAAGCCACAAAAAGTGAGTTGCCCAATATCAGGCACTACCAGTATGCCCGTTCGGGAAGTACCATGGGTTCGGTTACGATGACCAGTTACCCCATCGTCAAAATGGAGGAGATCAGATTCAAGAAGTCGGGGAATATTGCCATATGTACCGATATTGTCATCCGGAAAGACACCGTCCGCATCTTCAATGTGCATTTACAGTCGTACCGGATCGACCCCGATCACTACCAGGTAATTGATTCTCCGGGAATTTCGCACCGGAAGGAGTTCCGGGAATACCGCGAACTGGCGTTGAAATACAAGAATGCGATGGAAAAAAGGGCTGTTCAGGCCCGTCTGATCCGGAGGAAAATAGAGGAATCGCCCTATCCGGTAATCGTCTGCGGCGATTTCAACGATACCCCTTCCTCATACGCCTACCTTAAAACCAAGGGAAAACTGAAGGATGCTTTTGTGGCATCGGGAAAGGGGATCGGGCAAACCTACGTGGGGAAACTTCCCTCTTTCCGGATTGATTACGTGTTACACAGCCACCATTTCAAAAGTTACAATTTTACCATCCACAATATCCCATACAGCGACCATCTTCCCATCTCGTGCGACCTGGTCCTCAAATAATTCCGGCAGTTTCGTCCCCGGCAAGGATTTTCAGTGCAGCGACCTTGTCGAGATGCAACTGCTCGATCAGGGCATCAATTCCGGAGAATTTACGTTCATCCCGTATTTTGTCGATAAAGAGAAGCGAAATATCCTTTCCGTAGAGGGAACCCTCAAAGTCAAAAACATTTACTTCGATGCTCCGGTTATCGGCATTCTGGTTGAAGGTAGGCCGGGAGCCTATATTCAGCATTCCCTTGTAGAAGGTGTGGTCGATTCTGATTTTAACAGCATAAACCCCATAACCGGGAATCAATTTGGTAACCTCATTGGCTTCAATGTTGGCTGTAGGAAAACCTATTTTTCGTCCGACTTTCAATCCTTCGACCACCCTACCATTTAGCTCGTAAATATAACCAAGGTAGTGGTTTGCCGTGGCGATATTCCCCGATTCGAGCGATTGTCTGATCCGGGAAGAACTCACATTAAGCTGATCGACAAGGAGTGCATCGAGTCGTTCTATCCTGAAATCATACCGGTCGGCGCATTGCCTGAGGCATTCATAATCACCCTCCCTGTTTTTACCGAATCGGTGATCATGTCCCACAACCAGGCAAGCAGCACCGATTTTCGCGACCAGGATCTCCCCGACAAACTCCTCGTAAGTAAGGCGGGCAAACTCCGGAGTGAAGGGATAGACAATCAGGTGGTCGATGCCCGTCGCCCGGAGAAGCTCGATTTTTTCTTCCAGCGTATTGATTAACCTCAGGTTTTGTTCTTCGGGAGTCAATATCTGACGGGGATGGGGGTAGAAAGTAAAAACCACGCTTTCGCCTTTTTCTTCACGGGCAATCACTTTGAGTCGCTCCAGTACTTTTCTGTGCCCGGTATGAACCCCGTCAAAAGTTCCTGTGGTAACAACAGGCCTGATGGCAGTAAAATTATCCAGATCGTAATATACTCTCACAAATATTTTAACTTGAAGCCAAAAATATAAAATAATTATCTTCGTGCCGGAATATTTGCCCACGACGGATTTTATTAATTTTATAAGTTCACAAACCACCAGTAAGATGAGGAGAGTTCTTGAGTTAACAGCTTGTCTGGCAATTGTTATTTCGACGGGATGTCACCGGCCCAAGGCATTTGAGATCAGGGGGAAGGTTACCAATGCATCGGGACGGATGATTTATCTGGAAGAGTTGCTGGTAAACAGTGTTCGTCCTGTGGATTCTGCCAAAATCAATTCCGGAGGAGAATTTGTTTTGAAAGAGCACACGGGTATGCCCACATTTTATTTGCTTAAACTGGCAGAGAATAATTTCATCACTTTATTGATCGATTCGGCTGAAAAGGTCACCATCGAAGCCGATGCCATCAATTTTGCCCGTGATTACCTGGTTGATGGTTCTCCCGGGTCCTTGCTGGTACAGGAGTTAAACAACAAGCTGAATACCACCAAACAGAAACTCGACTCGATCAACTCACTCTACACCATTTATGAGGGAAGCCCCGATATTGAACAGCTTAAAAAGGAGTGGGGTGAAGCCTATCATGAAATCGTTCAGGAACAGGTGGATTACTCCACCAACTTCGTTATGGAGCATCCTTTTTCGATGGCCAATGTTCTTGCGCTTTACCAGAAATTCAACGACGAAAACTATGTAGTTCGCGACCTTCATGCCCTGAGAGTGGCAGCATCAGCCCTCAACTCATTTTATCCTAATTCTGAACATGTTAAAGCACTGTATGCCAACACACTTCAGCTTATTGCCACCGAAAGGGCCGACAAAGTCAGAAGGATCATTGAAGAAAATGCAGAAAACAGCCCCGACATCCTGCTTCCCGACCGGGAAGGCAGGGAGATTGCCCTGAAATCCTTCCGGGGGAAATATGTATTGCTTCATTTCTGGTCGGCTCTCGACCCGAACTCAAGGATCGTCAATCCGGTACTGGCAGAGGTTTATAAAAAGTACAAAAACCGGGGATTTGAAATCTATCAGGTCAGTGTGGATGAAGACCGGGAAAAATGGGTGGAAGCCCTTGAGGAGGACCAAATGGTATGGACCAATGTAGGAGACATGAAAGGGAGTGTACAGCCGGTCATGTTTTACAATATTAAGTCGATCCCTTACAATTACCTGCTTGACAAGGAAGGGGTAATTGTGGCAAAGAACCTGATAGGGCCGGCCATTGATAAGACCCTTTCTGCAATTTTTAGATGAACAAACACTGATCCGGGATAACCTGATCCCGGGACAGCGACTTTTTTCCATGAAAACAATTAAAAAACACATATTTGGAGAAGAAAGGAAATTTCTATTTCATTGCTGATGTTCACCTGGGGGCCCCCGCATTGTCCGATAACAAGGAACGGGAAATGCTTTTTGTGCAGTGGCTTGACCAGATTAGCCACGATGCTGCTGCTCTGTTTTTGATGGGTGATATCTTCGATTACTGGTTTGAATATAAAAAGGTAGTTCCGAGAGGGCATACGCGTGTTTTGGGAAAAATAGCATCCTTAACCGACAGCGGAATTCCCGTCCATTTTTTTACCGGCAATCACGACATATGGGTCTTTGATTACCTGCCGGCCGAAACGGGGGTTATTCTACACAAAGAACCTTTCAGGACCGAATTGGGGGGAAAAAAGTTTTTTCTTGCCCACGGCGACGGTCTGGATGCGACAGACAAGGGATACATCCTGCTGAAAAAGATATTTACCAGCAAACTACTTCAGTGGCTTTATGCCAGGCTTCATCCTAACTTCACGGTCAGCTTGGCTCACAGATGGTCGAAAAACAGCAGGCTCGCCAAAAAGGTGGGTGGCCCGGCGTTCATGGCCGAAGAAGAGGGTATTTACCAATTCGCCATGTCGGTCCTGGAACAGGAATCAGTCGACTATTTTGTATTTGGACACCGGCACAGGGTTGCCAACATACCAGTCGGAACAAAAAGCCGTTTTATATTGTTGGGAGAATGGATAAAAACATTTTCATACGGTGTGTATGATGGCATAAGTTTTGAATTGAAATATTTTAAAAAGTAATTTTTTTTAACCTGTAGAGAAAATTTATGAAAAACAGGCTATATACAGTAATTATAGGTTCAGGAAGCTATATACCCCCAGTCAGAATTGACAATGACTATTATCTGGATTTCTGTTTTTTTGATCCGGCCACCCGTCAGCCTTTTGAAAAGGAGAACAGGGAAATTATCGACAAGTTTTATGAAATCACCAATATTGCCGAGCGGAGACACAGTACGCCTGAAGAAACCACTTCCGTAATCGGATACAAGGCTGCCCTTGATGCCATTGAGTCATCGGGGATCGATCCCGAAACCCTCGACTTCATCATTGCCGGACACAATTTCGGGGAAATGCTGGAGGAAAACCGGAGAACCGACTTAATACCCTGTGTGGCTTCCAAAATCAAGCAGAAACTGGGTTTGAAAAATCCGGCCATGTTTGCCCATGATGTCATTGCGGGTTGTCCCAGTTGGGTACAGGCCTTAATTGTTGCTGATCTCTATATCAGAAGCGGGCAGTATCAGCGCGGCCTGGTGATTGGGACCGATGTAACCAGCAGGGTTGCCGATCCGTACGACCGTGATGCCATGATTTTTGCCGACGGGGCAGGAGCCGTGATTGTGGAAGCAATGGAAACGGAAGAGCCCACCGGGATACTCTCTCACGCGGTACAGACCGATGCGACCGAAGCGGACTACCTCTTACTCGGCCGTTCCCTGAACGACGCTTACGGGAAGGATGATCTTTTTATCAGGATGCAAGGCCATAAAGTGTATGTGTATGCACTTACCAATGTCCCCAAAGTGGTGAAACGAAGCCTTCAGCTCGCAGGACTAACCCTGACCGATGTGAAGAAAGTCCTTATTCACCAGGCCAACGAGAAAATGGACTGGGCCATCTTGGAACGGGTCTTCAGGCTCTATAAAATCAAGGATATTCCCGAAGATGTGATGCCCATGACCATCAATTTTTTAGGGAATTCATCCTCAGCCACCATCCCCACCCTCTATGACCTGGTGGCCAAAGGAAAACTTGGCAATCACCGTTTCAACAGGGGTGATGTGATTCTCTTCACCTCGGTGGGTGCCGGCATGATGATCAATTCGGTCGTCTACAAAATACCCTGATTTTACCCTGCTTTAAGCCGGTTTATCTGTGAGCTGCCCAATTTTTCCATGGCATATTCCCTGGTAACATGCAGTGACTGAAGTTCCTGACTGGGTGAATGGAACATGGCATCAATCATGATGTTCTCACAGATCGACCGCAAACCACGGGCTCCCAGCTTGAATTCCACCGCTTTGTCGACAATGAAGGCCAGCGCCTCCTCATCAAACTGCAGTTGAATATGATCGAGTTCAAACAGCTTAATATACTGTTTAATGATTGAATTTTTGGGTTCGGTGAGGATTTTCCGCAGGGTATCCCTGTCGAGGGGATCAAGATAGGTAAGTACCGGGAGCCTTCCGATAATCTCCGGAATCATACCGAAGGCTTTCAGATCCTGCGGGGAAATATACTGAAGCAGGTTTTCGCGTTCGATGCGGTCGGCTTCACGGGCAGCACTGTAACCGATCACCTTGGTGTTCATCCGTTGGGCAATTTTCCGCTCGATTCCGTCGAAAGCGCCGCCACATATAAAGAGAATGTTTTTCGTGTTCACCGCAATCAACTTCTGTTCCGGGTGTTTTCGTCCTCCCTGGGGCGGCACATTCACTATCGAACCCTCCAGCAGTTTGAGCAATCCCTGTTGCACCCCTTCTCCCGATACATCACGGGTTATGGATGGATTGTCCCCCTTGCGGGCAATCTTATCAATTTCGTCGATGAAAATAATCCCCTTCTCGGCGGCTTCCACATTGTAATCGGCCACTTGTAAAAGGCGGGTCAGCAAACTTTCGATGTCTTCCCCTACATAACCGGCTTCGGTAAGCACCGTTGCATCCACAATGGTAAAGGGCACATGGAGCATGCGGGCAATGGTACGGGCAAGTAGCGTCTTCCCGGTACCGGTTTCGCCTACCAGAATAATATTTGATTTTTCGATTTCGGTTTCGTCATCTTCAATTCGCTGAGCAAGACGCTTATAGTGATTGTAAACCGCCACCGACAATATTTTTTTTGCCTGGTCCTGACCTATGACATACTGATCGAGGAAATTCTTGATTTCACGGGGTTTCATCAGTTTAACGGACGACGGGTCGAACTGTCCCCTCTTTTTCGTCTCTTCCAGAATGATGGCGTGCGCTTGTTCTGCACAACGGTCACAGATATGTCCTTCGATTCCAGCAATAAGCAGGTTGACGTCTCTTTTCTCCCGGCCACAGAAGGAACACCTATCCACTCTCCCTTTTGTTGCCATTCTATTTTCCGTTTCTCACCAGGATTTCATCAATCATTCCATACTCAACGGCTTCTTCCGAAGTCATCCAGTAATCTCTGTCGGCATCTTTCTCTACCTGCTCAAGGGGTTTACCGGTATGGAAAGAAATAATCGTGTAGAGCTCCTTCTTGATTTTCATGATTTCGCGGGCGGTAATTTCGATATCAGAAGCCTGGCCTGAAACGCCACCCATGGGCTGATGAATCATGATCCGTGAATGCTTCAGCGCCGACCGTTTCCCCTTTGCCCCTGCCGTCAGCAGGATAGCCCCCATAGAGGCTGCCATCCCGGTACAAATGGTGGCTACCTGGGCAGAGATATACTGCATGGTGTCGTAAATACCCAGCCCGGCATAGACCGAACCACCCGGAGTGTTGAAATAGACCTGAATGTCCTTGTTCGGATCGGTCGATTCCAGAAACAACAACTGCGCCTGGATGATGTTAGCCACGGTATCATCGATGGGTACACCCAGAAAAATGATCCGGTCCATCATCAGCCTCGAAAATACATCCATGGAGGCCACATTGAGCTGCCTCTCTTCGATAATGGTCGGAGAGATGTAATAACCCTGCGCCGATATATAGCGATGCATGGTCATACTACTGATACCTGCATGCTTTAAGGCATACTTGCTGAATTCATCTGTAGGATTCATGATTGTTCCTCCTGAAAATGGCTCCATGATTTGTAGAGCCGTTTTGTAAAAACACAAAGTTATAAAAATGAGCCGGATTACGCATCCTTCTCATTGCTATTCCGCATCAATGCGCCAAATTCCTCCGAAGATACCTCCTTTTCCACAATGGTGCCTTTCTCTTTAATCAGGGTAAACACTTTGTCTTCAAACAGCCTTCTTACAATCCGTTCACGGTCTTCCTCGCTCTCCATAATCCGCTTCACATAAGTGTCGAGGTGTTCGTCCTGGATCTGGAAAATGCCGTACTGCTGGAATTGCGAAATGGCAATCTGCCTGGCCAGTCCCGAAACTTCATCCTCCTCCACGCGGATTTCATAATCACGGATGAGACTGTTCTTGATGAGTTGCCAGCGTAGATCCTTTGTGAAACCCGGAAAATCTTTCTCGATCTGCTCCTCATCCATCTCCTTGTTGACCTCTTTCAGCCAGCGTTTCAAAAACTCCTCGGGGAGCGTGATGTCGATGGAATTCACCAGGTTATCGCGTACATCGACGGCAAATTTCTGGTCCGACGAGCGGGAAAGGTTACGAGCGATCTCATCAGTAAGCCGTTCCCTGAACTGAGCTTCGGTAGTAATTTCAGTATCTTCGCCATATACTTTTTTGTACAACTCCTCATTCAGCTCAGCTTTCTGAAAATCGAGGATACTGCGGATAGTAAAGCTAAAATCCCCATCCACGGTTTCCGCTACCTCATGACTTATATTAAGCATATGACCCACTTCGTGACGGTCACCAAATGTTTTTACCGGATCGAACACAACCGTGTCGCCTACTTTTTTCCCGATAATGGCTTTGCGCACCTCCTCGTCTTTCATCAGTTCAATGGCGATCAGCACGCCATCAGCCGTGATGGCGTCACCGGCTTGTTCACCGTTGTCGCCCAACTGAATAAAATCACCCCTCACGCTGCTCTTCTCCCCGACCACATCGGTTTCCACGTTGGTTCCAAAGCTCATTCTGACAGATTCAATATTCTCTTCCATCATCTTTTCATCCACTTTGATCCGGTAATAATCGAAAGCCCCGGTTTCGCCGAAAGTGACTTTAACATCAGGAGAAATGGCGATATCGAAAACAAATTCGAATTCACTGTCATTGTCCCAGTCAATTTTTTTCTGCTGGTCGACATTGGGAAGCGGGTCACCCAAAATGGAGATTTTTTCGTCGTGCAGGTAGTTGGTTAGATTATGGGAAAGCAGGTTATTGACCTCTTCGGCAAGCAAAGGTTTGCCAAAGCGTTTCTGAATCAGAGAGGCCGGTACTTTTCCAGGTCTGAAACCCGGAAGGGCCGCTTTCATCCTGTATTCCCGGAGTTTTTCCGCAACGGTTTTTTCATAATCACCGGGTTCGATCACCACTTTAACCATGGCATATCCCTTATCACTATTTTCTCTTGTGATCTTCATAATCTGAACTAATATCTTGGTTGTCAATTAAAATAAACCGCCTGGAATCCCATGAGGATGGGAGCAGGCTAAGTTTGGTGCGGACGAAGGGACTCGAACCCCCACGCCGTTAGGCACCAGATCCTAAGTCTGGCACGTCTACCAATTCCGCCACGTCCGCAATTTTTGGTGCGCAAAGGTAGTTAAATTTTTTTTTCAGGGAAAAAGAAGGCACCTTATTCGTGAAAAATCAGGCAATTAACGCAGTGAAAAGTTCTGCCCAAGGTAAACCCTTCGCACTACTTCATCATCGGCCAGTTCGTGGGCGGTGCCCGACTTGAGGATACTTCCTTCAAAAAGGAGGTATGACCGGTCGGTTATCGACAAGGTTTCATGTACATTGTGGTCAGTGATCAGCACACCGATATTTTTTTCTTTCAGCTTCGACACAATATGCTGAATATCCTCCACGGCAATGGGATCAACTCCGGCAAAAGGTTCGTCAAGCAGAATAAACCTGGGATCGATCGCCAAAGCTCTGGCAATTTCCGTTCTGCGCCGTTCCCCTCCTGAAAGCTGGTATCCCTTGCTCTTCCGGATATGCTGAAGACCGAATTCCGTCAGGAGAGATTCCAGTTTTTCATACTGGTATTCCTTTGTGTAGGTAGTCATTTCAAGAACAGCTCTGATGTTATCCTCAATGCTGAGTTTGCGGAATACCGATGCTTCCTGGGCAAGATAGCCGATACCCAACTGGGCCCTTTTGTACACCGGAAGTGAGGTTATCTCTTCGTCGTTCAGGAAAATTTTGCCAGAAAAGGGCTGTATCAAACCCACAATCATATAAAACGAGGTGGTTTTCCCCGCCCCGTTGGGACCTAATAAACCCACGATTTCACCCTGTTTCACTTCAAAGCTGACCCCGTTGACCACCGTCCTTTTCCGGTATTTCTTAACTATATTTTCGGCTCTTAAAATCATTTCAGCACGTTTTCCCCCGATTAATTTCCTTCCTTCCGGGCTTTGCGTTCCATGTTGCGGACAACCCTGGCTGAAATAAAAATACTGATCTCATAGAGCAGGAGCAGAGGAATTGCCACCAGAATCTGACTGAAGACATCGGGTGGCGTGATGATCGCTGAAAGTAAAAACATCAGCACGATGGCATGTTTGCGGTAGGTACGCATAAACTCTGGCGTGACCAAACCTACTTTA
This sequence comes from uncultured Prolixibacteraceae bacterium, assembly GCA_964558145.1. Lineage (GTDB taxonomy): Bacteria > Bacteroidota > Bacteroidia > Bacteroidales > Prolixibacteraceae > UBA1413. The sequence continues at coordinate 14,346 of CAZLDP010000020.1, forward strand.
GTGAGGGAGTAACTGAATACCGGAAGCAGGAATACCACCCCTGAGGCAAAGACAATGCTCATGACCATGCTGATATAGGAGGTGATATTGATCTGATTCGACACTTCGGGACTTATGGAATAGGAACTGAAGAACTGAATCGAAAGGGGCACAATCAGGTAATAGCCGAACAACACGCCTATGAGAAAAAGGACAGAGGTATAAAAAACAGCTTGGTTGGCTACTTTCTTTTCATTCTCATAGAGCGCAGGCTTGATAAACTTCCAGAATTCGCGGAATACAACGGGCGCCGCCAAAATCAACCCCGAAATCATGGCTGCCCACATCGACATGGTAAACTGACCCGGCAGCTTGATATTGATCAATTGAAGTTCATTCTGGTTGATTATAAGAGCGTCGGAACCTAAATATAGAGCCAGTTTGCGGAACATCCGGTTGGTCCAGAAATCGGGCATCTTGGGCTTGAAAATGATCTCCTGAAAAATGAAATCCTGAATAATGAATGCAAAAACAGCAAGTACCACCACGGCAATCAGGGACCTTATAATGTGCCATCTCAACTCTTCAAGATGGTCAAGAAACGACATCTCGCCAGTTTTTTTGGCTTCTTTAAGCTCCAGGGCTTTTTGCTTTTTGTCACTTTTCACACTCATTCAGGGCGCTGATTAAAGGAACTATTTAAAACTCTGCAAATATAATGACTTCCCCCATATTGAACCGGAAACAAAAACTTTAATTATTTTTAAATATTTTGGGAAATCATTGTGCTTTGAGGAACTTTGATTAATTTTAGGT
>CAZLDP010000021.1:0-14316 GCA_964558145.1 uncultured Prolixibacteraceae bacterium
TCCTGATCCCTACGGTTTTTTTCTTTCCTTTGAAATACTTAGGCACATTGTTGCTGGCCTCGAGGATGAAGGTAAAGGGGCCCGGTACATTTTTCCGGATCACCTTGAAAACCTGACTCGAAATGGGCCGGGTGTAAAGCGACAGATGGCCCAGATCACTGCAAATAAACGAGAAGTTTGACCTTTCGATGTTCACCCCTTTAAGCCGGGCAACTTTCTCCACTGCTTTGGTTTGGGTGATATCGCACCCCATTCCGTAAACCGTATCAGTGGGATAAATAATGATCCCTCCTTCCTGTAATAAATCGACGATTTTCCGGATTTCTTTGGGATTGGGATTTTCGTTGTACAGTTTGACTATCATCTATTTTTCCTCTTTTCGAAGTCAAAAATATAATTTTAGATAACAACCTCCTATTTTTGTAGTGAGATGTTTAAACCAACAGTAATTTCCACAGGTGACGGATCGGATACGCTGTTTGTCGGGGAAATCAACGAACAGTATCACTCCCTGTTCGGGGCCATTGCTGAGTCGGAACATGTTTATCTCCGCCATGGTTACCGGGAAGCGGTTCACATGGGCAGTCTTACGGTGCTGGAAATCGGTTTCGGTACCGGTCTGAACTGTTTACTCACTGCGTTGGAGGCGGAAAAAGAAGAGTGTGCTACCCGTTATTTTTCTATCGAAAAGTATCCCTTGCCCAAAGACATCATCAACCGGCTTAACTATCCTCATCTGGCGGGAGAGAAGGGAGCTGAAATTTTCAGAAGTATCCATGCCGGACCTTGGAATACGGAGTTCAGGGTGACCCCTTTCTTTTCGCTACACAAGCTCTGGGTCGACTTTACTACCTTCGATCTGAGCCGGATCCCGGACTGCCGGGTGGTATATTACGACGCTTTCGGGCCCGACAAGCAACCGGAGATGTGGGATCCGGTCCTTTTGCGGAAAGTGGTGGGTAAAATGTGCCGGGGGGCTGTTCTGACTACCTATTGTGCAAAGGGGGCGGTCAGAAGGAATTTTGCTGCGGCGGGCCTGGCCATGGAACGGTTGCCGGGCCCGGTGGGTAAAAGAGAAATGTTGCACGGAATTAAAATTGACTGACTGTTTTTTATAAAAAAAAATTATCTTCGTGGTCGGTTTTCCTGATGCTTATCAGGATATTTAATAATTATAAATCAATTAATTGCAATGAGAATTAAATCTTTACTGTTCATTTTTGTTGTTGTATCTTTTATCGCATCCAGTTGCCAGAACGGTGGAATGGGAAAAGTCAGTCTGAAAAATGACGTTGATTCAACAAGTTATGCTTTGGGTGTGTTGATCGCTCAGCAGAACAAACAAAGCCTTGAAACTGTTCCCGGTGGGGATCTAATCAACATTGACCTGTTGGCGGCTGCTTTCCGGCAGGTGTTGAAGGGTGATTCCACACTTGTCAATCCCAATGAGGCCAATGAGTTGGTTTCCAATTTCTTCCAAAAGATGTCAGAAAAAGTGGCACAGGATAATCTTGAAGAAGGGAATGCATTTTTAGAAAAGAACAAAGCCCGTGAGGGAGTCACAACGACCGAGTCAGGACTTCAGTATGAAGTGATTAAGGAAGGTACGGGCCCCAAACCGACAGCGGAAGACGTGGTGAAGGTTCACTACCACGGAACCCTGATCAATGGCAAGGTGTTCGACAGTTCAGTAGACCGTGGGGAACCTGCACAGTTCCCTGTGGGCGGAGTTATCCCTGGATGGGTGGAAGCGCTTCAGTTGATGCCTGTGGGCTCCAAATGGAAAATCTACCTCCCTGCAAGCCTGGGTTATGGCGAACGTGGAGCCGGTGGAAATATCCAACCCAACACTACCTTGATCTTCGAAGTGGAACTGTTGGAAATTGTGTCCTCTATGGATAAAGCCGAAGGCAAAGAGTAATTTTTAGTATAACCAGGCTGTCTCACCTTTGCCGCTGCACTGCACCGGCTGGATGAGACAGCTTTTTTATCTTACAGGCAATGAGTTTTACGATTAAAGGGAAGTTGGTAAAAATCCTGAATCTGGAATCGGGTGTGGCCAGGTCGGGTAATCCCTGGAAAAAACAGGAATTTGTAATTGAAACATTTGATCAGTTTCCCCGGAAAATATGTTTCACTCTGTTTAACGACAAAGTGGCCCTTTTGAATAGCGTTGGTGGTGAAGGTACTACTCTTGAAGTCTCCTTTGATATTGAATCGCGCGAATTCAACAACAAATGGTACCATAATCTCAATGCATGGAAGATAGAGAAGGAGAATCCCAGGAATGACGGTGCTTTTATTCCTCCTGTGGGAACCGATGATATTCCTCCGGAACCACTGGATGCCCAGCCTGATGATCTTCCCTTTTGACTAATAATACAATATTTTCAACGTGATGGGTATGTGGAAACATGTCCACAGGTTGAATTTCTGCCACCCTGAAGGCATGGTTCATCAGAGCCAGGTCCCGGGCCTGCGTGGCAGGATTGCAGCTTACATACACAATTTTTGAAGGAGCGGCATCCAAAATCGTTTGGACCACATCGGCATGCATCCCTGACCTGGGGGGGTCGGTGATGATAATATCCGGATTCCCCTCTTTTTCAATGAAATCCCTGTTGAGCAGGTATCTGATATCCCCTGCATAAAACAGGGCATTCCCGATTCCGTTGTTTCCGGCATTGATCAGTGCGTCGGCTGTGGCCTCAGGTAAATACTCCATTCCGATTACTTTACGGCAGAAGCGGGCCAGAAAAAGGGAAATGGTACCGGTACCCGAATACAGGTCATAGACAGTCTCATTGCCGGTGAGTCCTGCGAGTTCCCTCACTTTACGGTATAATTCCAGTGACTGCAGACTGTTGGTCTGGTAAAAACTCTTGGGCCCAACCCTGAAGCGGAGCCCTTCCATTTCTTCCTCTATGCAGGGTTTCCCACTGAAAAGCAGTACATCCTGATCAGTAATGGTATCATTTCCTTTGGAATTAATCACATAGTGGAGTGAGGTAATTTCGGGGAATTTCAAGCTGAGGGCTTTCAGCAGTCCGCTTCTTTTTTTTAGATTCTCCTCAAAAAACGTGAGGATGACCATTACTTCCCCGGTGGTTGATGTTCTGATAATCAGCGACCTTAAAAAACCTCGCTGGGCTTTGATGTCAAAGAACTCAAGTTTTTCTTTCAGCGCATACTCAAAAATCCAGTTCCTGATTTCGTTGGAAGGTTCGGGCTGGAGCCAGCAGGTTCTCACATGAAAAACCTTGTCGAACATGCCGGGTACATGAAACCCCAGCACATCCCTGTTCAAAATGGTCTCAGGATGCTTGAGCTCTTCGTCTGTAAGCCATCGGTTGTTGGAAAAACTGAATTCCAGTTTATTGCGGTAAAACCGGGTTAAGGAGGATCCCAAAATGGGAGATATCTCAGGCAGATCCAGCCTGCCGATCCTTTTCAACTGGTCGGCGACCTGCTTTTGTTTGTAATGAAGTTGCAGCGGATAGGGGAGATATTGCCATTTGCACCCTCCGCATAGGCCGAAATGGATACAAAAAGACTCTTCCCGGTTGGTGGAATACTGGTGATACCTGACAACCCGGGCCTCCTCATATTTCTTTTTCTTTACAGTTACCTGCAAGTCTACTATATCGCCGGGTACAGCGTGGGTGGTGAAAATTACTTTATCGCCCACCCTGGCCAGCGATTTACCTTCCGCTCCCACATCAGAGATGGTTACCTTTTCATAGAAAGGTTTGCTACGATTTCTGCTCACTCCTTTTTTGAATGCAAATATAGCAGAGGTTTCGCCTACGGAGAAGCTTTTTACTAATTCGCGTTACCATTTTGATCCAAAAATTCCCAAATTGGGAGGTGTGTGGAGGATGGTATTCTATCAGGATGTTGAATATGAACTGTTTGATTTAATGGCATGAAATTCGTATTGTATGTTTACAGAAATTTCAAAAGGAATTTATAAGTACTGGGGAAAGCATCTTCTGTATTTTATATGATTGGTTTTGTGTTTAGGGGTTTGTAAATCATCAATCATCTTCAAAAAGCGTCCATACTGCTTTCCCCATTTTATATCAAAAGCTCGGCAAGGCCGGGCTTTTGATTTTTTTTTTTCAGATGATTCTCCTGAAGTATAAATAGAATGCTATTTTTATCGGGCAATTAAACTGGAAAAACCATGCAGGAAATAAATAATTTATTAAGCAAATTGGACGGGTATATTGGCGGATCGCAATGGTTTGTCTTCCTGTTGCTTGGAACGGGTGTTTTTTTTACCCTCTATCTCAGGTTTCCTCAATTCAGGTATCTCGGATATTCCCTGAAAATTGTCAGAGGCAAGTTTGACCAGAAGGGCGATGTGGGTGACACCTCCCATTTTCAAGCATTAGCGACGGCTTTATCGGGAACCGTGGGGACGGGCAACATTGCCGGAGTTGCCCTGGCCATTCATCTGGGGGGGCCTGCGGCGCTCTTCTGGATGTTGGTGACTGCCGCTGTGGGGATGACCACCAAATTTGTGGAGGTAACACTTTCGCATAAATACAGGGAGATCACAGAAGACGGCACAGTGGCTGGCGGGCCGATGTATTACATGAAGAACCGGTTAAATATGCGCTGGCTGGCTGCGATATTTGCCGGGGCTACCATTCTTTGCTCCTTTGGCACCGGAAATCTTCCGCAGATCAATAGTATTTCGAATGCCATGTTTTCCACATTTGGAATCAAACATTTTATCACTGGAGGTGTGCTGACGCTTATTCTGGCGGCAGTCATATTAGGCGGAATTAAAAGGATTGCCAAAGTGACCTCTGCCCTGGTCCCTTTCATGGCTCTTTTTTATTTTATCGCTGCGATGGCAGTGATCATCTATAATTTCGACAACATTCTTCCGTCGTTTTATGCCATTGTGCATGATCTGTTTACCGGTACCGCAGCCACGGGGGGATTCCTTGGCGCCGGCATTGCTTTTGCCTTTAACCGGGGTGTAAACCGGGGGTTGTTCAGCAATGAGGCGGGGCAGGGATCGGCGCCCATTGCCCATGCGGCTGCAAGGGCCCACGAACCGGTTTCCGAAGGACTGGTAGCCCTGCTCGAACCTTTTATCGATACCATCATCATCTGCATGCTCACGGGAATGGTTCTGCTTGCTTCCGGAGTGTGGAACGAAAAGTTCGACAACCGCTTTCAGGAAGCCGACATCATTGCACTTTCTGGAACCTTTGATGAACGGAATGAGGCAGATATCACCCGTCTTCACGATTTTCTGAGCGGTAGAACGGAATTGACCCTTTTTAGCGGTGACCTCAGGGTGAATGATGGGATCATCGAAAATAGTCCCACCATTATGCATGCCCGTTCAATTGGAGAAAATATCAGGGTTACTTTCAAGGATGCTCCCTTCACGGGAACCATCGCATTCTGCAATGGAAAACTTGTGCCGGTGGAGGGACTCTTCCTATCGGGAAAATCGCTCCTCCACAGCGCTCCTCTCACCAACATGGCCTTCAAGAGTAGCTGGCTTGGAAAGTTTGGCAGTTACATCGTGACTTTTGCTCTGCTGCTTTTTGCCTTTTCCACCACCATCAGTTGGTCTTATTATGGGGATCGTGCGGTGACCTACCTGTTTGGGGTCAAAGGTGTTTTCTGGTTTCGGATTGTTTTTCTCATTGGCTTTTTTGTGGCTTCATTTACCGATACGACAATTGTCTGGACATTGTCGGGCATTGCCATTGCCCTGATGACTATTCCCAATCTTTTCGGGATCCTGTTGCTTCACCAGGAGATGAAAAACGAGGTCAAGCTGTTCTGGATAGAATATGCCTGCCGTTTCCCGGATGAGAAAGTACCGAAAAATTGAGATGAAAGGAACATACCCCGATAATTTCGAGTACAAAATCGGCTTTGACCGGATCAGGGAGATGCTGAGGGAGAATTGCCTGAGCCTGCTGGGAGAAGAGCGGGTGGAGGGCATGCAGTTCGAAACCCGTCATGCGGTATTGGTGGAACTGTTAGGTGAAACCGATGAATTTAAACGTATCCTGATTGAGTTTCCGGGGTTTCCTATCAACTACTTTTTTGATGTCAGAAAGCCGCTTGAGCGGATCAGAACTGAAGGACGGTATATCGAAACCGAAGAGTTGTTTGACCTGAAGCGGTGCCTCGATACGCTGAAGTCGATCATCCGCTTTTTCGATCCAGGGAAGGCCTCCCTTCTCCCTCTGCTGACCCGGAAGGTTAGCCGGGTTAGGATTTATCCGTACCTGCATCAACGAATTGATGCCATCCTGAATAAATCAGGGGAAATCAGGGACCAAGCCTCCCCGGAGCTTTCCTCCATCCGACGTCAGATGGCCGGTTTGCAGTCGGGAATCTCCAAAAGGTTGCAGGCCATCCTCAAACAAGCCCAGAAAGAGGGGTGGGTAGAGGAGGGTACCTCGGTGTCGATCCGCGACGGACGTGCCGTGATTCCGGTAGCCTCTGCCCACAAGCGAAAAATTAAAGGCATTGTCTACGATGAATCGGCCACCGGAAAAACATCGTATATCGAGCCGGCCGAGATCGTGGAGATGAACAATGAGATCCGTGAACTGGAAAATGCTGAAAGACGGGAGATCATCAGGATACTTACCTTGCTCAGCAACGACTTCAGACCCTATATCGATGACCTGATCTATTCCAATGAATTTCTGGGAGAGATCGACTTCATCCGGTCCAAGGCACTCTTTGCCCGTACGATTGACGCCATAAAACCCGATATTGCCAATTCCCCGCGGCTCGATTGGAAACAGGCGCTTCATCCGTTGCTGATGATTTCACTGAAAAGGGAAAACCGGAAGATTGTTCCCCTCGACATCACCCTGACTGAAGACAACCATCTCCTTGTCATTTCGGGGCCCAACGCGGGGGGGAAATCCGTTTGTCTGAAGAGTGTCGGACTGATTCAGTATATGTTGCAGAATGGTATGCTGGTCCCTTTGCAGGAGGGGAGCAAAACCGGGATCTTTGAACGAATTTTTATCGATATAGGTGACGAACAGTCGATTGAGAACGATCTGAGTACTTACAGTTCTCACTTGCTTAATATGAAGTTTTTTCTCCGGCACAGTGATGAGTCGACCCTGTTGCTGATTGATGAATTCGGTACGGGAACTGAGCCCATGCTGGGAGGAGCCATAGCGGAAGCGGTGCTGAACCAATTGAACCAACAGAAAGCATATGGTGTAATAACCACCCATTATACGAACCTGAAGTATTTCGCCGCTTCAGAGCCGGGAATTGTCAACGGGGCCATGCTGTATGACGCCCAGCGGATGAATCCGCTCTTCATCCTTGAAATCGGGAAGCCGGGCAGCTCTTTTGCTTTTGAAATTGCGAGGAAGATCGGACTTCCCGAGACCATTTTGGAAAAAGCCACTGAGAAAGTGGGGAAAAAGCACATTAATTTTGAGAAAAATCTCCGGTCGATTACCCGCGATAAATTTTACTGGGAAAGCAAACGCGAGAAGATCAGGAAGGTGGAGAAGAGTGTGGGAGAGATGGCGGAGACCTATCTGAAGGAGTTGGAGGAATTGCGCTCCCAGCGAAATGAAATCCTTAGGAATGCCAGGGAGGAAGCCCGTCAGATGTTGGCGGGTGTCAACCGTCAGATTGAGCTAACGATCCGGGAGATCCGTGAATCACAGGCAGAAAAGGAGCGGACTCGCGAGGTACGGCAAGGATTGGAAGAACTCAGGAGGGGAGTGCAGCAGGATGTGTCGGACGATGACCTGACCCTTGCCAGAAAGAAGGATAAGCTCAGGAATCTTGAAAAACGGAGACTCAGGCGTAAGCCGCCCGAACTTGCCCAGGTTGTTCCTGTAAAGGAGGAAAGGGCTGTTCTCGTCGTGGGCGATAGTGTCCGTATTGCCGGACAGGAAGCTGTGGGTGAACTGATCGATGTAAATGAAAGGAATGGCGTGATTGCCTTTGGTCAACTGATCTCCACTGTACCTCTTTCCAGAATTGAGAAAGTTGAAGGAAAGGCAAAATCAGGTAAGGTCAGGGGACGCTCGGGCATCTCAATGACTCTCGATTTCAGTGAAAAGCGCATGAATTTCAAACCGGAGATTGACCTTCGGGGAGAACGCACCGAAGCTGCACTCTCCAGGATACAGACCTTAATCGACGAAGCGGTGATGTTCGAAGTACGCGAATTGCGTATACTGCACGGGAAAGGGGAAGGCATACTGAAGGAGGTGATCCGCGCTTTTCTGCGCGCGGAACCTTTGGTCTGCTCATTCCGGGATGAGGATGTGCGCTTCGGCGGGGCTGGGATCACCGTGGTGGAACTCTCCTTGTAAGGCAAGCCTGCGTAATTGCAGGAGGGGAATCTTAGCTGAACCTGGGCTTTCCGCCTTCCGGATCGCCTCTATAAAAAAATGGAACTAATTTCGGAAAGAGGCCCGGCACCGTTTGCCGGTTAGTAAAATTCATTATTTTTGTTCTGATCAAAATTTAAAGCGATGCTGCCAAAATTTTTATTAGCCGACAACTCACTGGAAGCTCCCGACACCATTTATGTGGTTCATAATGAAAACCCCAGGTTTATCATCGAGAGCGATGTGGATGATTTCTGGAGTAACCAGGTGATTCACTGGATTGATGAAGATCCGGGAAACGAGGAATTTGTCGCACAACTGGTGGAAGAAGCCGAAGAGTTCCTTGAAATGGAATTTTCACAGGAATTTGACGAAGACGAAGAAGACGAAGAGGATTAGTCTTTAACTGCACGGGAAGGCCAACCTGTGCAGTTAGCCCTTTCTTCCCTCCTCCGACGACATTGCCTGTTTCAGTGACAACTGGATTCTTTTTCTGGCTATGTCTACCTCCAGTACTTTGACCAGTACATGTTGATGTAATTTCACAATTTCGTTGGGATTGCTCACAAACCGGTGGGCCATTTCGGAAAGGTGTACAAGACCCGACTGTTTGACCCCGATGTCGACAAATGCCCCGAAATTGGTGATGTTATTGACGATTCCGGGCAGGATCATTCCGGGTTGCAGGTCTTCCATGCTGTATATCCCTTTGGCGAATTCAAAAACCTTGATCGTTTTTCTGGGGTCTCTTCCCGGCTTCGACAGTTCTTTACGGATATCCTCCAGGGTAGGCAATCCCACTTCGTCTGTCACATAACGATGAAGATCAATTTTTTCGATCAATTTATCCTGTCCGATCAGGGTGGTCAGGGAACAGTTCAGGTCGGCAGCCATTAGGGTGACAGTGTCGTATGCTTCAGGGTGTACGGCTGAGTTGTCGAGCGGATTTTCCGATTCGGGTACCCTTAGAAATCCCGCTGACTGTTGGAACGATTTGCTTCCCATACGGGGAACCTTGCGCAGATTTTCCCTTGACCGGAACGGTCCGTTTTCTGCCCGGTAATCCACGATGTTTTGAGCCAGTTGTGGTCCGAGTCCGGAGATATAGGTCAAGATCTCCTTGCTGGCTGTGTTGACATTAACCCCGACGGTATTGACTACGGATTCCACCACCATATCGAGGCTGTTTTTCAGCATTTTTTGATCGACATCGTGCTGATACTGTCCCACTCCGATACTTTTGGGATCGATTTTGACCAGTTCGGCAAGCGGATCCATCAACCTCCTGCCAATAGAGATAGCTCCGCGAACGGTTACATCATAGGAGGGAAACTCTTCCCGGGCCAGGGAGGAAGCAGAATAAACCGAAGCACCGTCTTCATTGACCACAAAAACTTTCAGCTCCCTGTTAAACCGGAGACCCTTGATGAAACTTTCGGTTTCGCGGCTGGCTGTTCCATTCCCGATGGCAATGGCGTCAATCTGATAAGCTTCAACCATGGAAGTCACCTTTTTGGCGGCCATTTTTTTATCTTCCCGGGGAGGGTGTGGGAAAATGGTTTCATTGTGGAGCGGATTTCCCTGTGCATCGAGGCAAACGATCTTGCATCCGGTGCGGTATCCCGGATCGATGGCCATGATCCGGGAAGGTCCCAGTGGGGGGGCCAGCAGCAATTGCCTCAGGTTCCCTGCAAAGACGCCAATCGCTTCCTTATCGGCTTTTTCCTTCGAAAGATGGGCAAATTCATTCTCGATGGAAGGAGCTATCAACCGGTTATAACTCTCTTTCACGGCAAGGATGACATGGCTGGAACTACCGCTTCTCGCCTTGACGAACATCCGGTTCAGTGCCTCCAGCGCCTGTTCCTTGTCAGGCTCAATGGCAACTTTAAGGAACCCTTCCATTTCACCCCGGCGCATGGCCAGAATGCGGTGCGAAGGTGCCTTTTTCAGGGACTCCTCCCATGCGAAATAATCCTTGTATTTGACACCTTCCTCTTCTTTACCTTTCACAACCGTTGAACGGATTGTGGCGGTACGCCGGAATATCTCCCTGATTCTGTTCCGGGCATGTTCGTTTTCACTGATCCATTCGGCAATGATGTCGCGTGCCCCGGACAGAGCCTCCCCGGTATCGGGGACTTTTTCACCCAGAAACCTGGAAGCCTGGGTTTCCGGATCGGGATAGGTTTGGGCCATGATCATCCGGGCCAGAGGTTCCAGCCCCTTTTCCTTGGCGATGGTTGCACGGGTTCTGCGCTTGGGCCGGTAGGGAAGGTAAATATCTTCCAGTTCTGTGGAATTGTAACAGTTCCCGATCCTCTGGCGGAGCTCATCAGTCAGTACGCCCGACTCTTCCATGGTATTCAGGATGGTTTCCTTCCTTTTCTCCAGCGCAGTCATTTTTTCATATTGTTCCCTGATTTCACCAATGGTCACTTCGTCCATACTGCCGGTTCTTTCTTTCCGGTAACGGGCAATGAAAGGAATGGTGGCTCCTTCTTCGAGGAGCTCAAGGGTGTTTTTCACCAGAGTGGTGCGTATCAGTAGCTGGCGGCTGATCAGTTCGGCAATTTCTGCTTTCATCGTACGAAATTATGGTGCAAATTTATACAAAGATTCCTGGTTTTAAGGAATCCCTTTCCTTCCGTAACCCGGTGAAGGGGAAGCTCATTTTTTTGTAAATTTGCGGCGGTTAAAAATTATTCAGCATGTTTGAGAATCTGAGTGAAAAACTGGAGAGGTCGTTTAAACTGCTCAAAGGGCAGGGGAAAATTACGGAGATCAACGTGGCAGAAACGCTGAAGGAGATCCGGAGAGCCCTGCTGGATGCCGACGTGAATTTCAAAACGGCCAAAACATTTACCGATACCGTCAAGGAGAAAGCCATCGGAATGGATGTCCTCACTTCCGTGAAGCCGGGTCAACTGATGGTCAAGTTGGTCCATGATGAGTTGGCCCAACTGATGGGAGGAAAATTTACCGACCTGAATCTGAAGGGGTCACCGGCGGTGATTTTGATGGCTGGTTTACAGGGTTCCGGAAAAACCACTTTCTCCGGAAAACTTGCCAACATGCTGAAAACCAAAAAAGGGCGTCATCCCCTGCTTGTGGCCGGCGACGTTTACCGGCCTGCCGCCATTGAGCAACTCAGGGTGGTGGGGAACCAGATCAACGTACCTGTTTATACGGAAGAGGGGAATAAAAATCCGGTTGAAATCGCCCGTAACGCCGTCAAACATGCCAAAAGCCAGGGTAACGATATCGTGATCATCGATACAGCCGGCCGGTTGTCTATCGATGAACAGATGATGAACGAGATAGCTTCTATCAAACGGGAGGTGAAACCCGACGAGATCCTATTTGTGGTGGATGCCATGACCGGTCAGGATGCTGTCAATACGGCACGCGAATTTAATGAACGGCTCGACTTTGACGGTGTAGTGCTTACCAAACTGGATGGGGATACCCGTGGTGGGGCAGCCCTCTCCATCCGGTCGGTGGTAGAAAAGCCGATCAAATTTGTAGGAACGGGTGAAAAAATGGATGCCATCGAGGTATTCCACCCCGACCGCATGGCTGACAGGATCCTGGGCATGGGCGATATAGTCTCTCTGGTTGAAAAAGCCCAGGAGCAGTTCGATGCGGAAGAGGCCAAACGAATCCAGCAGAAACTGGCCAAAGATCAGTTCAACTTCAACGATTTTCTCAAACAGATCCAGCAGATCAAAAAAATGGGAAATCTCAAAGATGTGGCCTCCATGATTCCCGGAATGGGAAAAGCGTTGAAGAATATTGATCTCGACAACGACTCTTTTAAACATATTGAAGCCATCATTCATTCCATGACTCCTTCGGAAAGGGAAAATCCTGGCTTGATGAACGGAAGCCGGCGTAAAAGAATTGCCGAAGGATCAGGTACCAATATCCAGGAAGTGAACCGTTTGTTGAAACAGTTCGCTGAGACCAGCAAGATGATGAAAATGGTGGCGCAGGGAAAGAACCTCCGTCACATGATGGGCAATGTGAAACGGGGCAGGCATTAAAAACACCGGAGCCGGGTCAACTTATGTTATAATTTAAGCAGGCTGAAGTTATGCAGGTCATTGACGGAAAAAAAATTGCAGCCGGGATCAAACAAGAGATCGCTGAGGCAGTTTCGGAATTGAAAGCCAGGGGCGAAAAAATCCCCCACCTGGCAGCAGTCCTGGTAGGACACGATGGCGGGAGTGAAACTTATGTGGCCCATAAAATCAAGGACTGCGAGGAAGTGGGTTTCAAGTCGTCGCTCTTCAGGTTCAAAGGCGACATCACTGAAGATGAACTGCTCAGGCAGGTTTCGGTATTGAACAATGATCCGGATATCGATGGTTTTATTGTTCAGTTGCCTCTGCCTTCTTACGTTTCGGAACAGAAGATTATTGAGGCAATTGACCCGTTGAAGGATGTGGATGGTTTCCACCCGGTTAATGTCGGCCGGATGGTGCTGGGAATTCCCTCATTCGTTTCGGCCACCCCTTATGGGATTATGGAACTTTTTAAACGGTATAATATTGAAACCAGCGGTAAGAATTGTGTGATCATCGGGCGCAGCAACATTGTGGGAAGGCCTCTGAGCATCCTTATGTCGCAAAAGCGGATCAATGCTACCGTCACTGTAACTCACAGCCGGACTGCCCGCCTTGATGAGATTTGTGCAAATGCCGATATCCTGGTTGCTGCCCTCGGTGTTCCCGGTTTCGTAAAGGAGCACATGGTAAAGGAAGGTGCAGTGGTCATTGATGTGGGAACGACCCGGGTTCCTGATCCCGCATCCAAATCGGGTTTCAGACTCAAAGGTGACGTTTGTTTTGAGGAAGTGGCTCCGAAATGTTCCTGGATTACACCGGTACCCGGAGGAGTGGGCCCCATGACCCGGGTGGCGCTGCTGATGAATACCCTCCTGGCTGCGAAACTTAAACGGAGGGAGGCTGCCCGCTGATTTTTATAAATTTCTCTGGTTTTTTTACGATTTTGTAAATAATTATTCTGAAATTTGGGTTTTTCACTGAATTGGAGACTGCTGATATTATGACAGATTCAGAAAAGCATGAAATGAGGGATGACCAGGGCGGTAATTTTAATCAGGACATCCATTCAAAAGTGATGAGGGCCGGCAAAAGAACTTACTTCTTTGATGTGAAACAGACCCGGGGCAATGAGATGTACCTGATTATTACCGAAAGCAAGAAGAAGTTCGAAAACGACGGAAATTTCACCTACGAAAAACATAAAATATTCCTTTATCAGGAAGATTTCGTCAACTTTACTGCAGCAATGCGGGAGATGTTTGATTTCATCAGGACGCATCAGACCAAATTGCCGGCACAAGAGCATCCCACAGGTGATCAACTGAACGAGCATGTCGACTTCTCCGGATTTGAGCTGGAAAGGAAAGACCGGGAGTGAGTGGCATCGTTGCAGGGGATAAGAGGGGAAGAACCTGTTGAAAGCGGCAGAATCAAATCATGCCTCGTTCCTTTTTGATCGATTCATAGGCATCATTTACCTGCATGAATTTTTCCTGTCCTGCTTTCTGGATCTCTTCGCCCAGATTGGTCAGTTTGTCAGGATGATATTTCATGGCCATCCGCCTGCAAGCTTTCTTTACCTCCTCGTCGGTGGTATTGGATTCGATTTCCAGAATTTGATAGGCAAATCCGGTGTCACGGATAAACATCGCTTTAATCGACTTCATGTCGCTTCCCGATATACCCATGTGTCTCCCAATGGTTTCGATTTGCTTCTGTTCGGCTGCTGAAATTGACCGGTCAGCCTCTGCAATACCGTATAGGAAATGAATCAGTTGCAGTCGGGCGGAATAATTCATATTTTGGGCGATCTGACGGCATACATCGGCTACCGGAATGTTTTGATTGAGCAGGTCACGCAGCATCACCGTAGCTTCAAC
>CAZLDP010000022.1:0-14135 GCA_964558145.1 uncultured Prolixibacteraceae bacterium
GTGCGGGGCATATTGACCCATAATACAGATTCAGCCCGGGTAAAAGCCACATAAACCAAATTCAGGTTATCGACGAGAATATTGAATAACTCCCGGAAATACTCTCTGGCAAAAAGTGTCCGCGCCAGTTTATCAGAATAGGCAACAGGAACGACCGGAGCCCTGTCGAAGGGAGCAACGGAAGGAGTACACCAGAGTATATTCCTGCCTTTACCCTCCACGATCCTCCACGACAAAAAGGGAATCAACACTGCTTTAAATTCCAACCCCTTGGACTTGTGAAAAGTCAATAACCGGATGGCATCGGCTGCCTCATTGACACTCACCGGAACATCCATTCCTTTTTCGTCCCACCATTTCAGGAATCCCGCGATATCGCCCCCGACAACTCTTCTGATGCCGGCGGCACTGTCTGCCAGGGTCTGGATAAAAGGTAGCTCCGGATTCATCTTGAAAAGCCCAAAATCTGCAGCAATCCTGATAATCATATCTTCAAGTCCCGTGGTTTCCAAGCTCTCCTCCAGATTCCTGATCAGCGGAGACAAAGCCGCTTCAAACTCCTCCTCGACATTGGCGCCGGCCACCCATCCCGGTGTATCAAATGGATGATCCGGTTCCGTACCAGTCTCAGCCCGGCGAGGTTCTACATAATTGCGGTATCCATGCAGAAGAATTGCCTTACACAATCTGTCGTTCCGGTCGTTCAAATGACGGAAAACCGATACAATAAACTGAACTGCCAGAGAGGTTTTCAACAACAGGGAGTCTCCCGAAATAACCCTGAGATTGTACGCCTGGTTTTCAGGTAATCCGGCCACTTCCAGGAGATAGCGCACCACCGCCGCTCCCTGATCGTTCTTCCTGACCAGAATGGCAATGTCATTTGCACGAAACCCTTTGTCATAAAGCTCCCTGATCTGCTCGACCACCCTACGCATCGACACTTCCTCAAAGTTTTCTTTCCCACAATCCAGCAACTCAACAGACGCAAATCCAGCAGGACTGCCCTCTTTTCCTGCAAACTGCTGTTCTACATCGCAGTATAGCGACTCCATCTGAGCGGGAAAATCAATAGCTACGCCGCTGAGCTTGTCATAAGCCGAAAGTTTTTGTACAAAGAAGCTGAAAAACCGGTTGTTGAAATCCACAATTTCCCTGCTGCTCCTGTAATTGAATCGCAGGGTTTCCGTTTTCACGGGGAAAGCCCGAAAATCACTGTAAATCTGATGATCGAGGATATCGCGGTTGCTGTTTCGCCACCTGTAAATACTCTGTTTGACGTCGCCCACAACCAGGCTTTGGTATCCCCCGGCCATCGAATTGGCGACCAGCGGCCTGAAATTATCCCATTGCATTTCGGAGGTATCCTGAAACTCGTCGAGCATGAAGTAATGGTAAATGGATCCCGTTTTCTCGTAAATAAACGGGGTATCGTTCCCGTCGATCACCGACTTCAGCAACAGATTTGAACCGGCTAACGGCAACACCCCCTTTCCCCTCGACAGGGCTGTTGTTTCGTTGTAGAGGTCGGCCATCACCACGGCAGTGTACCATTCAGCCCCGATAACCTTAGCCGTGAAATACCGGACTGAATTGCTTTCGTAATAATCCAGGAGCGAGGCGAGGGCAGGTTGAAGTTTTTCCGCAGCCAGCAGTTCAATTTCCTTCCGGTTTTTGTGGGAAGCGCTGACCCATCCCTCAACAGAGGAAGCAGCCTTTAGAGTTCTGACACCTATGGAATCGGGGACCTCACCCCGTGCCATCCTGGTGATGAAACCGGCCACCCCGGCACCTTTATATATAAAATCGTCTGTGGTAAATCCCTTTTCCGTCCATAGGCCGGCAAGAGCAGCAGCCCTGCTTTTCAACTGGCCTTCAAATCCATGCACGATCCCATTTACTATGGCAAGGTATTCAGGACCGTTCTCCTTTTCACTGAAGAAAGAAGTCAGAAGATGCATCCGGGATTGAAGCTTTTCCCTGAATAATTCCATTCCCAGGTTTTTCAAATCTCTCTCCACCTGAAAACTACGGTTATTCCTGATTTTTTCCTCGATGAACGCCTCAAGCCATGCCTGGAGAATTTTGTTTTCCGAAATGCCGGAGATCAGCCGATCAACCGCCTCCGAAACCAGCATGTCGCTGTCGGTTTCGAGCAGGTAATCGGCGTTGATGCCGATTTCCCGGTTAAAGGCCTTCAATACACGCTGCGTAAATTTGTCGATTGTGCTGACCGAAAACCGGTGAAAGTCAAACAGCAGGGACACCAGGGCAGCGCCGGCTCTCTTTCTTATTTCGGAAGCAGACAGGTCACACTCCTTTTCCAATACGCCCAGATAAGGAGTCTCTCCGGAAGTGGAGAGCGCCGCTAACTGGGCGATAATCCGCTCCTTCATCTCCGCAGTGGCTTTGTTGGTAAAGGTGACTGCCAGGATGTGCCGGTAGGCATTACGGTCGGTCAACACCAGCTTCAGGTACTCGGTTACCAGGCGGAAAGTTTTTCCCGATCCAGCCGATGCTTTGAAGACGGTCAGCATGGTTCAGGGACTGAACTGGTTTCCCGAAACCGACACGTGGGTTTCGATCCGGAAGTTTTTAGATACCTTGTATTGCAAGAACATGGAGGCTCCCCTCCACTCCCACTGGTTACTTCCCGGCTTTCTCAGGGGGGAGGTCCACAACGCCCCAACGCCGAAGCTGTTTCCCCCTAACAGGAATTTGTCGGATAGCCTGTAGGTCGCCTGATTCAGGATTGTGCCGTAGAAAGCGGGCCATCCCCCGTAACCACCCTGAAGGAGAAAGGGAGATATGCCGTTGTATTGAAATTCGTTCCTCCCGGCAGCGTAATCCACCTTCCACCGGGACCTGAGCCACGGGGTGAAATCAAACTCCGGAACCTCCATCAGGGGCATCAAACAGGGAGAGAAAATAAAGGGTAAAACAGATCCCGGAAATTCGAGGACGGGTTCAAACCTGCCAGCCATTTCCATTCCGACGGTGTCACGCATGGTCCGGGACACAACCTCCCTCTCCTGAGCCCAAAGAAGGGAGCACCGGAAAAAAAACAGGCCTGTTAAAACCAACCATCTCATGAGAATTTCCCTTTTTCCCCAAAAATAATGGTTTCCGGTGAGAAACAGACACGGGGAAACGATTCCTTTCAATTACTTTTTTTGGAAAACACAAATTGACTACTTTTGAAAACCCTACAAAAGGTTGAAACATCAGATTATAAAAAGGAAGTATGAAGATTCAGTTTCTGGGAGCAGCACGGGAAGTTACCGGCAGCAAGCACCTTATCACCATCGAAAACGGTAAAAAGATACTACTCGATTGCGGCATGTTCCAGGGTAAAGGGATGCAAACCGAAGAGATGAACCGTAACCTGGGTTTTGAGCCCCGGGAGATCGATCATGTCATCTTGTCGCATGCCCACATCGATCATTCGGGCTTGATCCCCTACCTTTACAAGCTGGGATTCCGGGGATCGGTTGTTTGCACCAATGCCACCCGCGACCTGTGCAGTATCATGCTGGCCGACAGTGGCCATATCCATGAGAACGACGTGAAGATTTTCAATAAGCGAAGGGTTGCACGGGGAGAAACCCCTATCGACCCCATTTACACTGAGAAAGAAGCAAGAGCCAGCATGGAACTTTTTATCGGGGTCCCCTACCATCGGAAATTCAATATTGACCCCCATATCAGGGTAAAATTTCACAATACGGGTCATATGTTAGGCAGCAGTGTCATCTCTCTCGAAATCGTTGAAAACGGGAAAACATTCAGAATCGGATATACAGGCGATATCGGCAGGCCATCGAACCGTATCCTCAAATCGCCGGAATCCTTTCCCCAGTGCGATTACCTGATTACTGAATCGACTTACGGAAACAGACTTCATCCACCCATGCAGGAGGCCGAAGGTGAATTGCTGAAGGTTCTCAAAAGGACCTGTGTAGAAAAAAAGGGAAAGCTGATTATCCCCAGTTTCGCTATCGGAAGGACCCAGGAAGTGGTATACTCCCTCAACAACTTCTTCAATTCGGGAGAATTGCCCAAAGTGCCCATTTTTGTGGACAGTCCCCTGGCTGTGAATGCCACGGAAATCTTCAGGATGCACTTAGACAGCCTGAACGAGGATGTGCAACGCGTTCTCGAAAACGACCCCGATCCCTTTGGGTTCAAATCACTGAAGTACATCACCAAAGTGCAGGATTCCAAAAAAATCAACAAAATCAAAAAGCCCTGCGTGATCATCTCTGCATCGGGGATGATGGAGGCCGGGCGGATTAAACACCACCTGGCCAACAACATCGATAATCCCAACAATACCGTATTGGCGGTGGGTTACTGTTCGCCCATTACCCTGGGCGCCCGCATCCTTCGTGGCGACAGGGTGGTCTCTATTTTCGGGGAGCAGCATGAGGTCAATGCCGATATCGAACGGATCGAGGCCTTCTCCGGTCACGGCGATTACAATGAGATGCTCTCTTTCCTCAACTGCCAGGACAAGCAACAACTGAGAAAGGTCTTTCTGGTCCACGGAGATACGGAAGCACTGGAATTCTTTAAAAAAGAGATGGAAAAAGCAGGCTATTCGAACCTTGAAATCCCTTCCCAGAGAGAAGTCTATGAGCTGGATTAGCCGTTGCCGAAGGAAAAGAGAAGGGCACGGCTGACGAAAAACATTTAATATTTTGATTGATCCCTGGTGGGCATTAGAAATAATTCTTATTTTTGCACCGCCGAAAAGCCCAGATGGTGAAATTGGTAGACACGCCAGCTTGAGGGGCTGGTGCCGGTTCCGGTGTGCAAGTTCGAGTCTTGTTCTGGGCACAAAAAGTTTTGCTGTGAAACATGCAAAACTTTTTATATTTTTAGGGCATAAGGAAGTCTCCCTGAAAATCAAATTTATCAACATAACAAACCAAAAAAAATGAAAACCTTTAGAAACCTCATGCCCCTCATTGGGCTGGCGCTGATGATCATTTCCTGTGCGCCACAGGAGAAGCAAACTCCGCTGGCATTGTATGCGGAACTGGATGAAAATGCTCCGGTCAATACCCTTACAGAAAAGGAAAAAGGAAGCAGTTGGGAATTATTGTTTAATGGCACTGATTTTACCGGATGGCATGGATACAACATGGACACCATCCCCGACTGCTGGATTATTGAAGACCAGGCGCTGACCATGACCACCGTGGGTGGAGCGGAAAGCCAGGACATCATTACCGACAAAAAATACCGGAATTTTGCCTTTGCGGCCGAGTTCAAACTTACGGAGGCGGCCAACAGTGGAATCATTTTCCAGGTGGAGGAAGACTCTAAATATCAGTTTCCTTACGAAACAGGTCCCGAATTCCAGGTGATTGACCATGAAAACTGGCCGGATTCCCTGGCCGACTGGCAGATATGCGGAGCGAACTACGCGATGTACCCCCCAAAGGTGAAACCCTACAAACCTGTCGGGGAGTGGAACCGAATTTTGCTGGTGGTCGAAGGCAACAAGGTGACGCATATCCTGAACGGAGAGGTTGTGGTGGAGTATGAAAAATATTCCGATGAATGGACAAAACTGCGCGACAGCGGGAAATGGGCACAGTTTCCCGATTACGGGAAATTCGATGAGGGGCATATTTCGCTCCAGAATCATGGAACCAAAGTATGGTACCGGAACATCAAGATCAGGGAACTGGCTGTTGAAAAACCATAATTGAGGCCCCATGAAAAATACAAGACGTGATTTCCTGAAAAAATCGGCCCTGTCTGCAGTTGGGTTAACGGTGGTTCCCTCCTTTGCCGTCAGCGGACTGGGTCACCGGGCTCCAAGTGACAAGCTGAATATTGCCGGCGTGGGTATCGGGGGGAAAGGATTTCCCAACCTGCGGGCCATGAGCGCCGAAAATATTGTTGCACTGTGCGATGTGGACTGGAAATATGCCGGAAAATGTTTCAGCCATTTTCCAGGAGCTTCACGTTATCGCGACTGGCGGAAGATGTTCGATGAAATGGGGAATTCGATCGATGCGGTGATGGTTGCCACGGCCGACCATACCCATGCGGTGATAGCGGCCCATGCCCTTTCGTTGGGGAAGCACGTTTACTGCCAGAAACCGCTGACTCATTCGGTATATGAATCAAGGCTTCTGACCCGACTGGCAGCCACCCATCAAGTCGCCACGCAAATGGGAAACCAGGGCAATTCAGGAGATGGGGTGCGTCAGGTGTGTGAGTGGATCTGGAACGGGGAAATTGGTGAAGTAAGGGAGGTTCATGCCTGGACCGACCGGCCGATATGGCCTCAGGGGCAGAACCGGCCCGAACCGGGGATGTGGGTACCCGACACCCTCGACTGGGATCTGTTTATCGGGCCGGCGCCCATGCGCCCTTACCATGAAATATACACACCCTGGAACTGGAGAGGATGGTGGGATTTCGGCACGGGCGCCTTCGGCGATATGGCCTGTCATGTACTCGACCCGGTATACCAGGCCCTCAAACTGGGGTATCCTGTCAAGGTGAATGGAAGTTCCACCCAATTCAATACCGATAGCGCTCCCCAGGCGGAAACGGTCGAATTTGAGTTCCCCGCCCGCGCAGATGTCGGAAAACAAAAGATGCCGCCCGTGAAAGTTTACTGGTACGACGGAGGAATCCTGCCCCGCAGACCCGACCTGCTTCCTGAGGGCGAAGACCTGATGGCCGACGAACTGGGAGGATTGATTTTTGTCGGCTCAAAAGATACCTTGATTACCTCCTGCGGCGGATTCAACGCCCGCCTCCTATCGGGAAGGGTACCCAAAGTAACACCTTACCTGCGCAGAATCCCAGGCGCCACAGGCTATGTCGATGGTCCCCATGAGCAGGACTGGATCAGAGCCTGTAAGGAATCACCCGGAAACAGGACCGAGGGAACCTCCCATTTCGGATACTCCGGTCCCTTCAACGAAATGGTATTATTGGGGGTACTGGCAATCAGGCTTCAAAGTCTGAATAAATCCCTCCTCTGGGACGCCGAAAATATGCGCTTTACCAACATTTCCCCCTCCGAGGAGCTGAAAATCGTAACCTCCGACGAATTCAAAGTTATTGACGGGCACCCCCACTTCAACACCAAGTACAAAACTTTCAATGCCCAGGAAACGGCTTCTGAATATATTAAACACACTTACCGGGAGGGATGGAAATTGCCCCCGATGCCCTGAGACCCGCACCTGGAAAACAAAGTCTGTTAAATGAGCTTCAGAGAGGATTTTTTAAACACTTTGAACCACAAACAGCCCGACCGGATGGTCATTGATTTCGGATCGACCAATGTGACCGGTATCCATGTGAAGGCTGTAGAAAATCTCCGTATCCATTACGGTTTGGAACAAAAACCGGTTCTGGTGACCGATCCCTCCCAGATGCTGGGGGAAGTAGATCAGGAACTGGCAGAAATTTTGGGTGTGGGTGTGAAAGGCGCCTTCGGCCGGAAAAATGCCTTCGGATTCGATAACACGGGGCCGGTGAAAGAATACCTCACTCCCTGGGGACAAACACTCCTTGTACCCGAAGGATTTTGCACAACCACCGATGCACAGGGCGATGTGCTGATGTACCCCGAAGGGGATGTTTCAGCCAACCCTTCAGCGAAGATGCCCCGCAGTGGATACTTCTTTGACTCCATCATCCGGCAGCAACCCATCGAGGAAGATAAGCTGGATCCTGCCGACAACCTCGAAGAGTACGGACCGATCTCCGACGCCGACCTGGATTACTGGAGGGAGACCACCCAAAAAGCACGGGCTACCGGGAAGGCAGTCATCGCGGGATTTGGAGGAACTGCCCTGGGCGACATCGCCCATATTCCGGGGAAGAAACTCAAACATCCCAAAGGTATCCGCGATATTACCGAATGGTACCTGAGCATCCTCATCCGCCCCGGTTACATCAAGGCGGTTTTCGAACAGCAAACCGAAATCGCCCTTGAAAATCTCGCGCGCATTGCCGCGGCGGTCGGCGACAATGTGGATGCCGTTTACCTCTGCGGCGCCGATTTCGGCACCCAGGAGTCGACTTTCTGCTCACCCGAACAGTTCGACGACCTATGGTTCCCCTACTACCGGAAAATGAACGACTGGATCCACAGCCACACCTCCTGGAAAACGTTCAAGCATTCGTGCGGGGCCATTGAATCCTTTATGCCGCGCTTTATTGAGGCCGGCTTCGACATCATCAACCCGGTCCAATTGAACGCCAGGGGAATGGATCCCGTGCAACTCAAAAGCAAGTACGGGAAAGAGATCGTTTTCTGGGGCGGCGGTGTCGACACCCAACAGACACTGCCCTATGCCACACCTGAAAAGGTCAGGGAAGAGGTACTGCGCCTCTGTGAAATCTTCCATAAAGACGGGGGGTTCGTGTTTTCCACCGTTCACAATATCCAGGCCAACGTGCCTGTGGAAAATATGGTCGCCATGATGGAAGCCATCAGGGAATTCAACGGTTAAATTTCATCTTATTCATTCGCCGCTATGTCAGACAGAGCCATTGGAATTGACCTGGGCTGCACAAGGATCAAAGCAGTCGTCATCAATGAATCGGGGAACACGCTGGGTCAGTTGGTGTTACCCACCGGAGAGGGAGAGGATACCCCCTGGAAAAATGCCGTGGGAGAGGCCGTCCGAACACTTCAGACCCAAACAGGAAGCCACGATGCCCCGGTAGGCATGTCGGCCCCCGGATTACCCAATGCCGGAAACACCGCCATTGCCTTTATGCCCGGGCGGTTGCAAGGTCTTGAAAACCTGGTGTGGAGTGACTTCCTGAAAACAAAAACATACGTACTGAACGATGCCATCGCAGCTTTATTGGCCGAAGCCCGGCTGGGTGCAGCCAGGAACAAAAGGAATGTTGTGATGCTTACACTGGGAACAGGAGTGGGCGGCGCCATCCTGATAGAAGGGAAAGCTTACCAGGGCGCTTTCAACAAAGCCGGACACATCGGTCATATAGTGATCGATAGCGACGGAGAACCCGATATTATCGGAATACCCGGCAGTCTCGAAGATGCAATCGGAGAATGCACCCTGGAAAAAAGGAGTGAAGGCAGATTCAATTCCACGTCCGCATTGTTGGCAGCCATCAAATCGGGTGATCCCCAGGCAGAAGGGATCTGGATGACCTCGGTAAAGAAATTGGCTATCGGACTGGCATCGCTTACCAATATTCTCTCGCCTGAAATGATCATTCTGGGGGGTGGGATTACGGAAGCAGGCAGAGCGCTTTTCGATCCCCTTGAAAAGTTTATGGAACGCTATGAATGGCGGGCCGGCGGGCATAAAACCACGCTGGTTAAAGCGGAATGCGGAGAAATGGCTGGAGCAGCCGGGGCCGCCATTTTTGCCATGGAAACCAGTAAAAGCCAACTTTCTCACTGAATCATCGTTCATGGAAAATATGATTGAGGTGATCCGTAAAGATCTCCGCGCATCGGCAAACGAAAAGGACCGCCTCAGCAGTGAACGCTTCTTCAGGGAAGAAATCAAGCTGTACGGGATGAAATCCAAAGAGATCACCCGGATCAGCAGGGAGTATTCCGAAAAAGTCAAAAAACTGTCAAAAGAAGAGATCTTCACCCTTTGCGGGGAATTATGGCGAAGCGGCTACTTTGAAGAGGCCATTGTGGCATGCGAATGGGCTTACCAACGCAGGAAAAGTTTTGTTCCGGCCGATTTTGAGATCCTTGAACGATGGGTTCACCACCATGTGTCTAACTGGGCTGTTTGTGATACCCTGTGCAACCACACCGTCGGTGAGTTTATCATAATGTACCCTGTTTTTGTGGATAAACTGAAAGGATGGGCGTTGTCAGACAACCGATGGGTCCGGCGCGCTTCGGCAGTTTCCCTGATCATTCCCGCCCGGAAAGGTATGTTCGGGAAGGAGATCTTTGAGATTGCAGGCATTCTGCTGACCGATTCCGACGATATGGTCCAAAAGGGATATGGCTGGATGCTAAAAGTCTTCAGTCAGTATGGCCCCATACAGCAAAAAGCAGTCTTTGACTACGTCATGGACCACAAAAAGGTGATGCCCCGCACCGCCCTGCGGTATGCCATTGAGAAAATGGACCCGGAGATGAGGAAAAAAGCGATGGAAAAAGGTCGGGGAGACTGAGCGCAGGAACCTACCCTTCCGGAACGCAAGGGAGCCTCAATTGCTTTCGAGATATTCCAACACATCGCTGGTGTGATCCAGAACCGCCCGGGCTCCCGCTCTGAGCAGTTCGTCACGGGTGCCGAAGCCGCACAGCACTCCCACGGGATGGATACCTGCTGCCACAGCCGATTCCATATCGGGAGTGGTATCCCCCACCATCAGGCAATTCTCCGGCCGGACACCCATCTGTTGTGCCGCAAACAAGAGGGGTTCGGGATGGGGTTTCAGCCGCTTCACCGAACTCCGGCTCACCACCACATCAAAACAGTCGGCTATCCCATACGCGGCCAGAAAACGGTTGGCCACCTCCCTGCAGTTGGTGGTTACCAATCCCAGCCGGTACTTCCCTTTCAGCAACCGTAACATCGCCCCCACTCCTTCCATCTCCGGAAGCAAGGGCTTTTGTGATGCAGACTCCTTCTTTCTTCTGCCGGCGAGCTTCATCACCGCCTGATCAATCCCCAGCCGGTCCATCAGGGTAATCAATCCGTTGACTGGTGTTTCCGCCTTCATAACCACCCACCTTGCCAGTTTTTCCGGATTCCTTGGTCTGAACCAGGAAAAGAATCCAGTCAGCCTTCCGACCAGGTGATCGTCTGTCTCCATGAGTGTGCCGTCCAGGTCAAATATTATTGCTTCAATCGCTTCTCTGTTCATTTTCATTATTTGTTACCGCATTTGTTATACTAATTCGAAAAGCACACAGCCCTTTTTTACGTCATCCACCCGTACACCAATGCTGTTGGGACCAGTTGCATCGTGGCATTGTCCCATCCATGAGGGGTAATGGCCTCCACCACAGCAGCGATCAGGGCGATTCCCACCACCCGGGGAAACCAGAGGGAGGACTCCTTCAAAGCAGGAATCAACAGGACCGTGAGAACCAGGGCCAAAAGAGAGACGGCGAAGACCGCCCCGGATCCCTCCACAGTCCGCTCCGCCCTGACTGAAGAGAGCGACCACACCCTGTAAGGATGGCGGCCGAATCGGGTTCCGACCGGTTCACCAATGGCGTCGCCCATCCCGGTTACCAGATACCCCGCAATGGCAAGCGGACCGAAAAGCACATTGCTGACCATTCCCCCGATCAGAGTGGTCAACCAGGGAAGGATTACGAACCAACTCCGGCGGGGTTCATCTTTTTCCCTGGCCAACGCTTCATACAGCAGATTACCAGGCCCGCGGAATACCGCATAAAAGACCACAAGCGAACACATCGACCCGAAGACCAGCACCACAGGAGTCCCCCACAACCATTGCAATACAACCACAGAAGTGAAAATCAGGAAATGAAACACCTTCCGGGTATAGCCGGTAGGCATCCCTCCGAGTTTCAAATGACCTGCCACCAGGAGGCAAAACCATGTCCACGCCAGCGAAAAAGGTACCCCCACCCCTATGGTCTGCCATGAAGGGAAGTTTTCTCTAAAAAATGGCATGAAATTTGAAATGAGTTCCACGTTATATTTAATTTAATATATATTTATGCGGTTTGATTATTTATAACTTCGTTGTTCTTTGATTTACAATTTCGTTCACCAATCTATGTTTTATTATTTTATACAGTATATTAAACATGGGCAATTTTTTACCCTGAGTAATCATCAAAATGCAAGTTAATTTTAAATGTTTTACTATGAAACAGACATTGATTCTTTTATTGTCGCTCTCTCTGATTTTTGCAGGTTGTAAGACCACCCGCACCCAAAGGGGAGCAGCGATAGGGGCAGGCGCAGGCGCCGCGGCAGGAGCCATCATAGGGAAGACTGCCGGGAATACGGGGGTCGGAGCCATAATTGGCGCCACGGTAGGAGGAGTTGCCGGCGCCATTATCGGCAAAAAGATGGACAAACAGGCAGAGGAAATCGCTAAGGAAGTTCCCAATGCAACGGTGATTCACCAGGAAGGGGAACAAGGAATTATCGTCAATTTCAGTTCGAAAGTGCTCTTTGGTACCGACAAATCTGATCTGACCAGCCAATCCAAAGCGACCATCAATGACCTGGTCACGATCCTGAACAAATACCCCGATACGGACCTGACCATACAGGGTCATACCGACAGCACCGGATCTGATGCCTATAACCAAACCCTTTCCGAAAAACGTGCCCAAAGTGTGGCCAACTACCTGAAAGAGCAGGGCGTCAGAGCAGAACGGCTCACATCGGTGGGTTTCGGAGAATCCCAGCCCATTGCTGACAACAGCACCGTCGAGGGCCGTTCCGAAAACCGCAGGGTCTCCTTCGTAATCGTTCCCAACGAAAAAATGAAACAAGACGCCATTAAGGAAGCCAATCAACCGTAATCTGATGCGGAAGAGGCAACCAGAGTGCGATTCCTTGTCCAAACTGAACAAAAATTGAAATTAAATTTTGAATAACAGGAAACCCGCATGTACCCCATGCACGAACACGTGTTGATATTATTTTCGGTCATGCGGGTTCCATTATACCTTTAAAATCAAAATTTTACTATGATGAAAAAAATGAAATTAATTGCGCTTGCCGTAGCTCTTTTTGCAGGCGTTACCGGCACATTCGCCCAGGGTTTCGGGGTGAAAGGTTCATTCAACTTTTTCAACCTCACCCAGGAAAACTCCAGTGGCAGTAAAATCGAAAACAAAATGATCCCCACTTTCGATGCGGGCATTTTTTACGAAATTTCCGTTGCTCCCGAGTTTTACCTGCGACCTGAACTCCTCTTCGCCCAGAAAGGTGCCAAAAATGACAACAAACTGCTCGACTTCACCGCAAAGCTTTCGTACGTTGAGCTTCCCGTGCTCTTCCTTTACAAGGGAGGACTGGGCAACAATCACATCCTGCTCGGGTTTGGCCCCTATGTAGCCAAGGGTGTCGGAGGAAGTGTTGAAAGCAAACTGATTGACGGGGATGTGAAATTCAAAAACGACATCACCGATGCCGAAGACCTGGCTTTATACTGTAAGCCGATTGATTTCGGAGGAAAAGTCATGGCCGGATATGAATTCGGTAATGGACTTTCATTCGCGCTGAATGCTTCCCTTGGTCTGATCGACATTGAACCAAAGGTTTCCGGGAAAGACCTGGAATCCTTCACCAAGAACAACGGATTCGGGTTAACACTGGGATACCGCTTCTGAAAAACCCAGGCCTTACCCGATAACCATGAATGCCCTGGCGGCTGGAGAAACCATGTTTTCCCCAGACGCTGGGGCATCCTTTTTTTGCTCTCCCCTGCCGGGGATGAATAAACAACAATGAGCCTCAATTTTTTGGAGGAATAAAAAAGAATCCCTACTTTCGTGTTCGTACACGGAAACAGCTATTTCTTTGATATTAATAAAAATTAACATCGCATGAAAATCGGGAAATTCAGCTTTGGGATAGGCGACCGCTTTGAGCATCAGGGTGAAGCCCAATTGAGGGCTATTCAGAAGGCAGCAGAAAAAGGGATCTCAATCACCCCTGTTTGGAACAAGAGCAACAGGGAGCACAACATCGTCCATTCAGAGCCCTCAGGTACCCGCAGGGAAGCGGATGCCGCCGTGAAAGCCCTGGGATGGGAAGCACAGTATCTGGTCGATGCCGACCACATCAACCTGGGAAATGTCGACCGGTTTATTGCTGTCTCCGACTTTTTCACCCTTGATGTGGCTATGTACATCAACAAGCAGGCGCCCGGTGAATCAGTAAAGGCCTTTAAACAATCGTGCGCTGTTTTTGGCAGCCAGGTGGTAATTCCGGGAATAGAAGAACCGGTGGGGATCACCGAAGAACTGCTCGATGGCGTAGCTTCCAAATACCTGGCAGCCATCCAAGAAGCCCAGAAAATATACCGGCATATCGAGCATGTGAAGGGTGCCGGGAATTTCATCACGGAAGTATCGATGGATGAAGTGGAAGCCCCCCAGACTCCCGTGGATATGTTTTTCATCCTTAAAATGATAGCCG
>CAZLDP010000023.1:0-14084 GCA_964558145.1 uncultured Prolixibacteraceae bacterium
CATCAATAGCTTTCAGGTAATCTTCATGCAGGTACATCATAGAACCAATTACCTTTAACTCATGTTCTCCCACATAGTACATATTAATCCGGGGATTTTCAGCATATACTCCGACAATAACTATTTCACTTCCTTTTTCGATATATTGAAGCAACACATCCAATGATGATTGAACTCCTGCGGCTTCAATCCCAACCTGAAATCCTTTCTCTCCAAAAAAATTATTTACTTTTTCTTCGAATGAGTCCCTTGCAATATTCAGGATCTCATCAATACCACATTGTCTGGCAATATTTAACCGGTAATCGCTAATATCTGTTATAAGTACTTTACGTGCTCCCCTGGCTTTTGCAAACTGGGCGATCAGGTTACCAATTGTACCTGCTCCTGTCACTACCACATTTTTCCCCTCTAATGAGGAAACCCTTCCTGTTGAATGAGACGCCACAGCAACCGGTTCGATCATAGCCCCGTAATCAAAACTTACACTGTCAGGGAAGAGAGCGACTCTTTCCTCCTCTGTAACAAACAATTCCCGGGCAACTCCGGGAGCTTGGAACCCTTGTACTTTTAAATTCTGGCAAACATTAATTTGTCCACGTTTACAAGGAGCGCAAACTCCACAAGTTAACTGTGGACGGGCGGTTGCTCTCATTCCCGGCGCTATATTTTTTATATTCTTCCCCACAGCCTCCACAATGGCCGAAAATTCATGTCCCTGAACAACAGGGTAGGGAGTTGCAGGATGCTTACCATGGTAAACGTGAATATCGGAACCGCATACCCCGATTTTTTTTATCCGTAGTAATACTTCATTTTCTTTTAACTCTCCCGGAACAGGTACTTCTCGGTATTCAATTACTCCTGGCGATGTCATTACGGCTTCTTTCATAACTAATCTTTTTAAAATATTCTTTCACTATTTCCGTAGTGAATAATATCAATTATACGACTGTAACTCATTTTATTCAACTCCCGGCGCCAAGTCCGGTAATGAAGTTCTCCTTGTCATTCCCACTATGCTGATAAAAGTTATTTCCCCTACACGGCTTTCCGTTTCATTTTATCTGTTTTTGAGGGGTACGGTTCAAAGATAAACCGACAAAGTGGGATGGATAATCTGTTTCAATAATATCCGGGTTACGGTCTATTTCTATTTGATATGCTTCAAGTTTTGCTTCATAAGGTTCTACTTTATCGGCTGTAGGGGCAATAGCAATCTGGCACATCACTCCATGCCTATGGATTAATTGATAAAGTTCCTGCTTTTCAGGATCCATCGTGTTTTTAACATAAGCTACGATTCGTTCCCATGGTACTCCCAGAGAATCAAATTCATGATACAAATCCATATTGCTTATTTCGAAGAAAAAGCCCACGTTATCATTGCGTTTGAAATAAAAACTGCATTCTTCAGAGGTGCGAACATAAAGCATAATATGGTAGTAGTCTTTCCATTTGCCATTCAGGTTGTCGGAAATAATCTGCCGGGGAACATTCTTGTTGTCGATATTAAATACTGTTTTTCCCTTCCCCCATTCCAGCATCTCGTCGAGTGTGGAAATTTTGTACGGAGTCACATTTCCCTGCCGGTCTTTCAGGTAAAAATCCTGTAATTCTTTGTACGTGTAATCTGACACGAGTCCTTTCCCGGTTGTAGTACGGTCAATGGTTGCATCGTGCATTAACACAATAACGCTATCTTTCGTGAGCCTTGCATCAATCTCAAAATAGGCGGGCATCAATCTCAATGTATTTTCACAGGAAGCGATACAGTTTTCAGGATATCCTTCCTGCATCCCTCCGCGGTGACCGGCAATAATAATATCTTTTTCCGGAGAGTAATGAAAATAGGCTTGCAAATCCGACTTGCTGCGGATATTAATGATGTGTAATTTGTTTTGGTCGACATTGCATGAACTAAAAATAAATGATCCTGCAATAAAAGTAATAATTGTCAAAAATTTTAAGTTTTTCATACCTGGTTTTAATTTATCATGTTAGACAAAGTTATTTGTTCATATAAGCGATTTGATCAACTTGCTCTCTTTTTGTCTATTTTTTTATTGTTTGTTTTCCCATACTGCATATCCCGAAACTAATACTTCCGCCAATTACTGTCCACCAGGGCCATGCTATTACAATGGGGTTTCCCAATAGCGATTCTGTCCATTTTCCCAGGATATAGGGTTGGAGTATTAGTACGATCAGAAATCCTACTATGAGAGCAGTTATAACGCTTTTAACATTACCTCTTTTTGTAAGCACTGCACAGAGAAAAACGCCAAGCATCCCTGCATATGAAAAACTCATCACGCCCAATGCGAAATCAACCAGTGATTGTCCTCCGGCTCCCTGCATAATAGCAGCGATTACTGCAAATGCTGTCAAAACAATACCCATCAAAACAACCCAGAAACGTGATTCTTTTAAGCTCTCCTCTTTTTGTTGGATTTTCTTACCATATTTTTTCTTTAACGGAAGATAAATATCTGAAACCAGGCTGCTTGTCATAGAGTTTATTGCCGAATTGAAACTGGACAATGCTGCTGCAAGAAGCCCAACCATCATTAATCCCAGTATTCCTGGCGGCATATAATTAAACATATATTGTGGAAATACCTGTCTGCTGTCACTTAAAGCATCTTTAGGAAACGAGGCTCCCATTAACTGAGGATTTGCATAGAAGACATAGAGGAGCAGGCCTATAATCATAAAAATAAGAACAACAGGCAAAGATATGACCTGCGAATAAATCAAAGATTTCGCGGCTTCCTTAACTGACTTGCAGGTAAGTTGACGCTGAACGAATTCGTGATCCGTACTGTATTGCGCAAACTTAAATATTGCGCATGCAATCAAAGCCCCCATCAAATTATAAGGTTCAGTAAACGAGAACCTTGTATCAATTACCTTTAATTTGTTTATTTCATTCCCATCAGGCGTAGAAGCATGCCTCAATGCATCTATAATTTCGGGTAATGAAGCAGGGATAAAATTTAAAAGAAGAATAATGGCAATTATTCCTGTAGCAATAACCAGCAATATTTGAATCGTATCAATATAAATCAGTCCTTTAATGCCGCCTGCCATGGTATAAATAGTGCTTATAATTCCAAGGATTATTATGGAAATAATAAGATTTGGCATATGAATATCGTTATATAACATAACCGAAACAGCAATTGCTGCTATAAATAGTCTCGATCCGGAGGTAAGCAATTGGCCTATAAGAAACATTATACTGGTGGCTCCTTTTGCCCCATTACCAAATCTATTTCCCAAATAACCATAGATAGTGATGGTATTCGCTTTGTAAAGTGCAGGAAGGATCAAAAAAGCAGCAAGTATTCCTCCCCCAATAGCGCCGACACTCAGCATTATATACGTCATATTGCTGTCGAAAGATATTTGAGGTGCTCCGATAAAAGTGCCTGCACTTATGGATGTACCCACTGCAGCAAAAGCAGTGAGCCATGTCGGCATGCTTCTGCCACCTAAAAAGTAGTCATTAAGATCTTTATTCTTCCTGGAAAAGAGTATCCCAATGGTCATTAACGTTCCAAAAAAAATAATAATAATGCTCCAGTCAATTATTGCCATTCGTATCTATTTGAAATTGTTTCTTTAAACAAGCTCAACCAGCCAGGATTTCTACTCCATGATAGCATTTTGATTAATTAATTCCTGCTTAATATCTTTATATTGAAGGTTCTTAAGTGTATTTCCTGATTTAACTGCAAGAGCACCGGCAATTCCGGCGGCATGTCCAAGTGCGCCGCAGGTGGCTCCTACTCTTACAGTACCCATTGCTTGGCGGTCTGTAGAAATACAACGACCGGCAACTATGAGATTGTCATTGTTCTTTGGCAACAGTGCCCTGAATGGAATTTGGTATGGCAGAGGAACATACATTTCATGCATTCCGCTTTGGCCTTTTGGAGGATGTACATCGACTGGCCAGGTGCCTAAAGCTATGGAATCAGAAAATTTTCTATTCGTAACAATATCTTCTTTTGTAAGGGTATACATCCCATCAAGCCTTCTGGTTTCACGGATGCCAATAGTGGAAGCTGTTTTCATCAGCCAACTATGTTCAAATCCTTTAAATTCCTTTTTATAGAATTCTACTATTTCATGCGTGTTTTTCCTTCCTTCAATTTCTGCCTCTGTTAGTTCTGAAGCATTCACGGCAGAACCATACACTCTTGTTGTATTTACCCATGGATACCTCTTTCTTAGACCACCAAACCACGGACCACCATAATAGGGAAGCTTTCCATTGCCGGCAGCATCCTTCAATTTATTCTTATCAACCTGCACATCTCTTCTCCTTGAAGTATATTCCGACAGCAAAGGTTCTCTTAAAAAACCAGGTTCAGGGCCAAAAGGGATAATAAGTTCTTCTTCAAAAGGAATCTCCCCGGTTTTCTCAACCTCAGCAAGATAAAAAGGAAGGGTCATTGGTTGTAATTCGCCCGAAATAAAAAATGGTTCGCCTGCACGTGCAAAAACGTCACCATTTCCGGTACAATCTACAATAACTTTTGCGAGGATTGCTTTTCTCCCATCCACATTTTCAACGATTATTCCTTTAAGACATCCATCCCCGGGAATTACATCTGCCATCCATGTATGCAAAAGAGATTTAACATGGTTCTCAATTAGCAAGTTGTCAGCTACAAGTTTCATTATTTCCGGATCTGAGTTCAATACCCAGCTCCGGTTGTTTTCAGCTCCTCCTTTTTTTTCAGCTAAAGACAACCATTCACCCATAACACCATTTACACAGCGTTGATATGGCCTGAGCCAGTTATTGAATCCTGCAAGGGTTATTACCATTCCATTCGTCCACATTCCCCCGAAAGATCCCATAGCCTCGATGATCATTACGGAAGCTCCTGCTCTTGCAGACCCGACAGCAGCGCCAATACCAGCCGGACCACCGCCGACGACCAAGACATCTACCTCATCAATGATGTCGATTTCTCTTGCCTTTTCTAAATATTTTCGCATTTGTTGAAATATTGTTTTAAAATTCAGCCAGTCTTAACCGTATGTTACTTATCTCACATTTATCTTTTGCAGTAATACTGAATGAAGGTGTGGAATTATATAGCATCAACTGGTGCTTATAGCGTTCTGTTTCTGAGTTTTCTATTGTGAATTTTTGATTTGCCAGAACCACTTCGCAGTTGCCTTTAATCTCCAGCTCAAGATAAATTCCTCCGAAATAAACTTCAGGCAGTTTTTCTTTAACGGTAAAGACATCATAAGCTGAAAGCTGAATTGTACCTTTAATTAATTTTCTGTTATAGTCAAAATCTTTAAAGCTTTTATAATCAATTAACAATAACGAATTATTTTTTAAATCAGGAGCCAGGAAATCGGTAGAGATATAATCTATTTCGTTATTATTGATCATAACAAATCGGTTGAAGTTATCCGCATGGGACTCGGTCTGGAACCCGGATTCCTTTGCTTTTTTTACAAAAAAATCATAATCTTGAGTAGTGAACTGAGAGGTACTAATTGCCATAATAATATTTCCTAAACTTTCGATTTCTTCAAAAGTTGTTTGATATAGAATCCCCATCAGAGGAACATCATGCAGGCCAAGCTCACGAATCACACTATTTGCCCGGTTATTTGAAGTAATGATATAATTATTTTTACCCATTACTTCATCGGCCAGATCTATAATATTCTTATAATGCTTTCCTGTTTCATCAACAATTTTAGGTTCAATAAAAGGTATTAAATCTTGCTTTTTGCATTCTATGAGGAATTCCTTTAGGGTGGGTATTTTCGTTCTGTTGTCCGGTTCTGTTGCTTTTAAAATGTAATTTGATTTTAGATCTGCCATGGTTACTTCTGCGACAAAGACTTTATCTGTTAACTCAGAACCATCAATAGTTAAGCAAGTCCTGTTCAGCGTATTATCATGCATAACAACCAGAACGCTGTCTGCCGTCAATCTTGCATCGGTTTCAATACATTGAAATCCTGCTCTTTTTGCCAGTCTGACAGACTCGATCGAATTCTCTCCTGCAATTGTGGACCTCATATTAACGCCTCTGTGTGCAATAAATAACCGATTTTCAACCAACGAATCAGCATCTGAGATCTTCTGAGAATCACACGTAATTATAAAAAATGAAAATGTAATAGCTAAACCTGCTGTTTTAAGGAGCTTATAAAAACATAATCCGTTCATTATTAGATTTTTTGGATTTTGTCCTAAAATTGAAAACAATCCTAACAACCGGTATTCTTAACTATCTTTTATGAATACCAAGATAATAATGCCGGCGCATCCTGGTCATGATGGGCTCACCGGATTCATGCATCATTTACCGGGTTCCTTCAATCACTGGGTTTATACTCTTCGTCAAAAACGATGGCCACTTTGCCGCACTTGCCTTCATCCATCAACTGGTACGCCTTGTCGGCCTGGTCCAGCGGGAAACGGTGGGTCACCAGGTCCTCGGGATGGATACCCCACCGAACCAGCCGTTCCACTAACTCTTCCATACGCCAGATGTTGGTTACCCAGGATCCGTAAATGGTAATCTGGTCATGAATAATATCGGGACTGGGGTAGAACTCAACAGTTCCGCCTTCACCGATCATCACCATTCTGCCCCATTTCCGTGTCGCCCTGATGCAGAGTTGCCGCCCCAGGGTGTGCCCCGAGCAGTCCACTGTTTTTTCAAACCCCTGTTTCTGGTAAGTGGTCGCCAATACCTGCTCCAGGGTATCGGTCCCTGACACGAAGGTGTAGTTTGCCAGTCCGAGTTTCAGCGCCAGGTCGCACCGCTCTTTGACGGTGTCTACGCCCACCAGGTGTTTTGCCCCGAGCGCCCTGGCCAGCATAAGGGAGGCAAGTCCTACGGGCCCCAGTCCCACCACCAGTACTGCATCATTCCCCGACACGCCGATCTTTTCCAGACCTTCGTAAACTGTCCCGAAACCACATGCCACCTGTGCCCCGTCGGTATAGGTCAGTTCATCGGGCAGTAAAACACACTCTTTTTCATCGGCCAGAATATAAGGGGCCATGCCGCCGTCGCGCTGCCAGCCATAGGCTTTTCGCGAAGGGCTGGTGCAGGATATCATATATCCTTTGCGGCAGTC
Source organism: uncultured Prolixibacteraceae bacterium (assembly GCA_964558145.1). Lineage (GTDB taxonomy): Bacteria > Bacteroidota > Bacteroidia > Bacteroidales > Prolixibacteraceae > UBA1413. The sequence continues at coordinate 7,138 of CAZLDP010000023.1, forward strand.
GTTGCACACACCGCATCCCGAAATGTGATAAACCACCACCCGATCGCCTTCCCTGAAGCGTTTGGTATGGCTGCCGCATTGCACAATCTGGCCGCAAGGTTCATGACCTGCAATTTTGTTCTGGTAAGCCTCTGGACCTTTCCCCAGATGCTCCCTGTAAATGGCCCGGATGTCGCTGCCACATATCGTGGAGGCCTTCGTCCTGATGAGTACTTCCCCAGGCCCCGGTTGAGGGATGTCCACTTCTCTGAACTCGACTGTACTGTTACCAGGCAAGTAAGCGGCTTTCATTTTCGTTTCCATATCAATACAAATTTATCCTATGTTAAATATAGTTGGTTTTCAATATAATACCGTCTATAAACACCTCAAGCGTCGCTTATTGGAGTTCCATAAACCTGGGTTGATGATATTGCACAAAATTATACAAACCAGGGAATAAGCCTAAATAATCCGGCTGTTATGCTGGTTTAATTTTTTTTATTACAAGGCTGTGTCCACTATCCAGTGAGGTCAATTCTGGCAGAAGGGAGAGTATAAAAACCATTGATATGATCGAAAGTGAAATAGTAAACTGCAAGGCCAATCTAAAGGAAAAAAACTGTAGAGTTTCCAGGAAAGTTTATTTCGCTTCAGCAGTTTCGTGGATCTGTGACAGGGATCCGATTCTTCTCCGGCGTAAAACCTGGGTTCAGAAAAACATAATCGCCAGATATTCTGATTTTTGTAATTTGGAGAAACGCTATTTTTTTTCTATTTTGTGAAAGTGGACTACCGCAAAAGAAAGACTATGTCAGAATATCCACTATCCGACAAAGTAGCCATTTCTCTCAAAGTGCACAATATTCTCGGCCAACTGCTCGGGGAAAATCCTGTTTTGGAGGAGATTATGAGGGTTTCGGGGAGTGATGCCGAAGCCGTGAACCGTGTGCGGGAGTGGGTGATGTCGGAGTTGGAACGGCGACCCGACGCCTGCCGTTTTTACCGTAAAGAGGCGAAGGGGCATCAGGCTTTTGCCCGGCTTGCGTGGAAAGATTACGCCATCATCCGGATTCTCGACTACATCGACCATTCCGGAGAGGAATACAAGGACTTCAACCTGAGGGGAAAAATCGTCGTCAGCCATCCTTTCAAAATGCTCTGGCTGGCGTTTAAATATGGCGCCGGCGGCGCCAAAGCCTCTTTTTTCCTCGACATGCTTTACCTTTTCAGGCAATTCCGGGGAGAATACACCTTTCAGCTTCCTCCGGTAGAAAAGATCAGAGCATGGATGGCGCGCTTCCCTTCTGGCCTTGACCCGCGGATTGTTGCTTTACAGAAGGAAAACCGCGACCGGATCATCCATATCCTCATCGACAAAATGGACCGTGGGGGAATCAGCAGCTCCCGGTATTTCTTTACTCCGGGCATGTCAGGGAAAGAGAAATTCGCGAAAATGCTCGAATGGTGGGACGACTACCGCTTCCATCTCCGTTTTGCCGTCCGTTCGCCTGACCTCCTCAATGAATTGCTCAACCACTCCCTCAATCCCGACACCATGCAGGTTCTTTACGAAGCACGTGATGCCGGGATTCCATTTTTCGTCAATCCCTACTACCTTTCTCTCCTCCATGTGCGGGTGAATGGTTTTGCTGCCGGTGCAGATCTGGCCATCCGCTCCTACATCCTTTACAGCAAGGAACTGGTTAGGGAGTTTGGCTACATCACCGCCTGGGAGAAGGAGGATATCGCGGAATCCGGTAAGCCCAATGCCGCCGGCTGGATACTCCCTGCTATCGGAAATGTTCACCGTCGTTACCCCGAGGTGGCCATTATCATTCCCGCTACCATGGGCCGCGCCTGCGGGGGACTGTGCGCTTCCTGTCAGCGGATGTACGACTTCCAGCGCGGTAACCTCAACTTTAACCTCAACAAGCTCACACCGGCAGAAAACTGGGAAGAACGGTTTATCAAAACCTTGGAATACTGGGAAAAGGATACCCAATTACGCGATATCCTCATTACAGGGGGAGATGCCCTCATGAGCCGTGACAAGACGCTTGCTAAAATTCTGAAGGCAGTGTACGACTTGGCCTTACGCAAGAAAAAGGCCAACGAATCGCGCAGGGAGGGGGAGAAATATGCGGAAATCGTCCGGGTCCGTTTAGGGACCCGTCTGCCGGCCTATCTTCCCCAACGGGTCACGCCCGAACTGGTCGCCATTCTCTTAGATTTCAGAGAGAAGGCATCAGCCATCGGCATCCGTCAGTTCTTTATCCAAACTCACTTCGAGTCGCCCCTGGAGGTGACCCCCGAATCCCGAAAATGCATAATGCGGCTTACCGCCGCCGGATGGACGGTCACCAACCAGCATGTCTTCACCGCCGCTTCTTCGCGACGAGGCCATACCAACCGGCTGCGACAGGTACTCAACGACACCGGCGTGCTCGCCTATTACACCTTTTCTGTCAAGGGTTTCATGGAGAACACGCGAAACTACGCCACCATTGCCCGGGCTGTACAGGAACAGGTTGAGGAAAAATACATCGGCAGGTTACAAACCAGGTACCTGGAAGAAATCAGCGCCCTGCCAGGAGAGGCAGAACACATGACCGGACAGATCAATTCACTCCGCATCAGGGCAGGCCTACCTTTCCTGGCTACCGACCGAAGCGTGATCAATCTGCCGGGTGTCGGTAAAAGCATGACCTTCAGAGTCATTGGTATCACCCGCTACGGACGTCGGATTTTCGGGTTCGAGCACGACGCCACCCGTGCCCACAGTCCCATTATCCACAAGACAGGCAAGGTGATTATCATTGAGTCAAAATCGGTATTAGATTATCTTAGGCAACTGGAGAGCTTCGGAGAGGAGGTCTCCGAGTATGAAAGCATCTGGGGGTACACGATGGGGGAAACGGAGCCCCGTATGCCCCTGTATGAATATCCGGAATACGATTTCACAATCAGCAGGGAGCTGACACACCTGGATCTCAGTGGAAAGGTTTGAGGATTCTATTGCTGAATTGCACAATATCTAAATTCTTGGGATTACCTTCAGTAATTATTTACTACGTTAAAAAATATAAGGGGCTACCGGCTCTTTCCCTTGCCGGGGAGGTACCTGATAGGGGCCTGTTTCCGTATCGCCCTGCTGTGCCCGCCATCGTGCCATTCCGCGTCTAAATCTTTCGAGGGTTTCCCGGTACTGTTTTTCCCCGGCCAGATTCCGCTGCTCACCGGGATCAGCTACGATGTCGTACAATTCTTCTGCCGGACGGTTGTGGTAACGCCAGAGAACCGATGCGGCATGTTCATTGGTGAACGACGCTTCCCTCCACGATTTCCAGTAAGGTTCTTCAACCTTGTCCATATGGGTGGTATAAAGAATCTCCGGGGCGATATTCATGATGGATTGGTTTTAAATGGAAGGCAAAAAATGGTTTGCATAAAACAGCGGATTATTCGGGCGTAACCCGCATGGCCGGCATGCTGGCAACCCATTTCAGCGCTTTCTTTTTCAGGCGGGTTGTCATTTTCGGATTTTCGGATGCGAGGTTTGTGGTTTCACCTTCATCAGTGGCTAAATCATAGAGTTCAGGTCGGGATCCGTCGGTATTGACCAGCAGTTTATACCGTCCTTCCCTGACCGACACGTCGGGCAGATCATCTCTTCCCGGCTGTTTCTGGTTTTCAGGGGTGCGCTGCCACATCACCGGTTTTTTACGGATGGGTTCTGCCTTGCCCAGAAGTGCTTTGCTCATGTCGATACCGTCATACCTGATCCCCTTGTCCTTATTTGCCCCGGCAATTTTAAGGAGCGATGGAGGAAGATCCATTCCGGCCATGACGGTGACTTCGTTGGTTGTTCCCTTTTTTTCAGTTGGAATCAGTCCGGGAGCCCACACGATAAAAGGTTCCCGCGTTCCCCCTTCATAGAGGTTTCCTTTAGCTCCGCGGAAAGGACCGGCTGATCCCACGTTCCTTGCCGGACCGTTGTCGCTGGTGACAATGATGAGGGTATTGTTGTTTAGTTCCTATATGTGCCGTGTAATAGCCGGCAGCTTTCAGATTCCTTGCTAAGGAAGGAGCCTGACGGGCAGGAAATCACGCATCCCGCGCCGCACATTGGCTTTGTGGTCGTTGATGAAGGAAATAATCTCCCAGCGGGTTGGATACTGGCCTGTGGTGACCGCCACCCTGGAAGGAGAACAGATTGGCGCATTGGAGTAGTATTGCGTGAACCGTATCCCTTCATTGGCAAGCCTGTCAATATGGGGTGTTTCCACATTTTTGTTTCCGTAGCAGGCCAGGTCGCCGTATCCCATGTCGTCGATATATACGAAAAGGATGTTGGGAGATTCTTGCCCGATGACTGCGTGCGCGGTTCCCATCAATAGGGCAGTACCTAAAAGAAGCGGTTTTTTCATATCCTGGTCATTATAGTAGTCGCCAAATTATCGCTTTTTTGAAAAACTTCATGTAAATCTCGATGACAATACCTACAATCCACCATAAAACTCCTTACTTTTGATAAAGAGGAGTTTCGGATATTGAAATGAAAAATGAAAAAGTTCGACAGAAAATGGATGGTGTCTGCTTCGCTGTTGCTTTTTGCAGGGGTATGCGAAAGGAAGGCTGAAGCAACACAACAGCCTGATCCGGCAAAACCGAACATTGTGATTATCATGGCCGACGACATGGGTTTTTCCGACATGGGTTGCTATGGCGGGGAAATCAAAACCCCTAACCTTGACAGGCTGGCTCAAAATGGTGTCCGTTATTCACAATTCTATAACGCAGCCCGGTGTTGTCCGACCCGGGCCTCGCTCCTGACCGGCGTTTATCCCCACCAAGCGGGGATGGGCTGGATGACCAATGCCAACCTGGGAACCCCGGCCTACCAGGGTGACCTTGGGAAAAATGTGGCCACCATTGCCGAAGTGCTCCGGACAGCAGGCTACGCCACTTACATGACCGGTAAGTGGCATGTATCCAACACCCGAAAGGATCATGGCGGTGTCATAGATAACTGGCCGACCCAGCGGGGTTTCGACCGCTATTTCGGCATCGTTCAGGGGGCAGGTCACTATTTCAAACTCCCGGTTTATTCAGGAAACAGAAAATATCCTTCACCTGAAAACTTCTTCTTCACCCATGCGGTAAGCGACAGCTCTGCCATGTTCATTGACGAACATTTCGGGCAGAATGCCCGCAACCCGATGTTCATGTATGTAGCCTATACGGCGCCTCACTGGCCCCTTCACGCCCTGAAGGAAGACATTGAAAAGTATAGGGATGTCTATGACGAAGGATGGGATGTTATCCGCGAAAAACGGTTGAAAAAACAATATGAGTTGGGATTGTGGGAGAAGGAGGTTCAGATGTCACCCCGTGATGAAAGGATACCTGACTGGGAAACCCTTTCTCAGACGGAGAAGGAGGAATTCGCCCTCCGGATGGCCATCTATGCCGCCCAGATTGATGAGGTGGACCAGGGCATTGGCCGGATTATCCGGAAACTGGAAGAACACAACCAACTCGACAATACCCTGATTTTTTTTCTGGCCGACAACGGCGGATGTGCTGAATTTATCTCAAGCGGGAAAAGCAAGGATCTGAAAGGAGACCTGGCCGATACCTGGGAAAGTTACCGGATCAACTGGGCCAATGTGAGCAATACCCCTTTCAGGGAATACAAACACTGGACCCATGAAGGGGGCATCCGGTCACCGCTGGTGGTTCACTGGCCTGCCGGCATTGATCCCTCCCTCAACAACGGATTTGTCCGTGAATCGGCTCACCTGACCGATATCATGGCTACCTGTGTCGATGTGGCCGGAACCACTTTCCCCGCTCAACTGAACGGAATTGACATCGTGCCCATGGAAGGAACCAGCCTTGTTCCCCATTTCAGGAAACAGAGCAACCACAGACCCCCCATCTTTTGGGAACATGAAGCCAATATTGCCATGCGCAACGGGGATTGGAAACTGGTGGGCAAAACTCCGGAAAATGCAGAGTTTGATACCCGGACACTTGAATTGTATCATATCGGCGAAGATCCCACCGAATTGAAGAACCTCGCTTCCCTCTTTCCCGGGAAACTGGACAGCATGTACAGGGAGTGGGAAACCTGGGCTCACAAGGTCGGGGTTTTTCCCATGGACACCCGGGAATACAACGTTCGCTCTCAGGCCTATAAAAGGATGATTAACGGGGAATTTGACATGGATTTTGGCGACTGGGAGATCCAGAACCCGGCTGATCTGGTTGAATTTACCATTGACCGGAACGGGAAGATCTCGGGGGAACAGGCTGCCTCCCTTACTGTGCTGAAGCAGGGAACCCAACCCGCCGATGCTGCCCTGGTCTGGATCTACCCGTCGGGCCCTGTCAAAAAATTCAACGTCTCCTTCAAGGCCATGGCTAACCGCGATGCCAGGCTCATTGTAAGGGTCGAACAAGCCGGCGATGCCAAGGTAAAAATTGCCGACAAGCGTTACGCGCTTAGCCCGACCCTGCAGGAGTTCTCCTTTACCACCGCGGAAATCGGGAAACCCGGCCGGTATAGGTTGGCCTTTTATGTGGGCGACAATCCCGAAGGCGACCGGATTTGGCTTGACAGTATTACACTTACTGAAGCAAAATAACCTTGTCATGAAAAAGAATGGGTTTTTAGGGTGCAGTCTGGGGATTTGCCTGACGGCCGGCATATCCTGCGCCCAGGTCCCGGAACAAAACCGCCAAAAGCCAAATGTCCTTTTTATCATTATGGACGACATGTCGAACATCGACGGCGGCTATCGTCCCTTTGCGCGGAATTCCTCCCTTCCCGAAGAGTTGCAGGCAAAATGGCAGGATTTCGAAATGCGGACAGCGACCTGGCGTGGTGAGAAATTAAACCCCTTATCAATGAAAAAATGAAAGATAGAGAAACAGATATAATATCGCCACAAAAATCAAAA
>CAZLDP010000024.1:0-14081 GCA_964558145.1 uncultured Prolixibacteraceae bacterium
AGCCTTACATACATCACCACCGTCAAAGACGGTGGATTTTTAAGTTAAATTAAACCTTCCCGTACGCGTGGCCAACTGCGACAACTCCTATAAGACTTCTCCCCTTAATTCTTCACAAGCTTATCCACAGTATTCTTCAACCTTCCCGCAATTTCCAGGATACTCCCCATTCCGTTAATGCTAAAATATTTCCCCTGCTTTTCATAATACTCAATCAGCGGAGCGGTTTTCTCTCCATAAACTCGGATCCTGTTTTCGATCACTTCCTGATCCAGGTCGTCGCTTCTTCCCGACATCAGACCCCTTCCCAAAAGCCTGTTGATCAATTCCAAGCGTTCCACTTCGAGCGAAAGCATGCCCGAAACAGGGGAACCTTTCTCTTCAAGAAGGGCATCAAGTGCTTCAGCCTGTGACACCGTTCTGGGGAAACCATCAAAGACATAACCGTTTGCCCCGGGGTTCGCTTCCAACTTCGACCTGATCATCCCGATCACCACGGCATCGGGAACAAGCTCCCCTTTGTCCATATACCTTTTCGCCTCCATCCCCAGTGGGGTCTTACCTGCGATTTCACTGCGCAGAAGGTCACCCGTCGACAGATGGATCAGCTTGTATGACTCAGTCAGAAACTCGGCCTGGGTTCCTTTTCCTGCACCCGGAGGGCCAAATAAAACTAAATTCAGCATATTCCCTGTTTGTTGTTGTTCTTCCACTACCGAATAGATATCTCTGAGGTTACGCCCGTATCCATCGTAATCGAGACCGAAACCCACGATGAAGTCATTGGGGATCTCCATTCCGATATAATCGAGGTCTACCTTTTTTACCAGGGCATCCGGCTTCAGCAAAAGGGAAGCAAGTTTTATCTCCCTGGGATTCATATCCTTCAACTGGGTGATGATATTCTCAATGGTACTTCCCGAATCCACAATATCTTCGAGTACCACCACGGTCCGGTCCTCAATGACTTCATTCATTCCGATCAGCTGCCTGATGATCCCGGTGGAATGGGTTCCCCGGTAAGAAGCCATTTTGACAAACGTAATTTCAGATTCCAACAGGTTGATTCTTTTCAGCAACTCGGCAGCGAACATAAATGCCCCGTTGAGTACGCATACAAAAAGCGGATCTTTCCCGGCAAGGTCATGGTTCATCTGATCCGCAATCCGGGTTACTGCATCGATAATTCTGTCGTGCGGTATATAAAGACTGAAGGTCTTGTCGCGAAGCGTTACCTGTTCCATGTTCAAGTTGTTTTTGTGAGAAATTGGATGAGAAATATGAAATAAGTGTATTTTAGCTATCTAAGGTACAAAGTAACAAAACAATTTAAATACTAAAAAATAAATTGCACCAATGACTCCAAAAGTTAGCATCATCATGGGCAGCACATCCGACCTGCGGGTGATGGAAGCCGCTGCAAGCCTGTTTGAGGAATTTGAAATTCCATTTGAAATCAATGCATTGTCGGCACACCGCACACCTGCCGAAGTGGAGCAATTTGCAACCACTGCCATGGAGCGGGGAATCAGGGTAATCATTGCGGGAGCCGGAATGGCAGCTCATCTTCCCGGGGTAATTGCCTCCATGACACCGCTGCCGGTGATTGGTGTCCCCATTAAAGCGAGTCTGGAGGGTCTGGATGCATTGCTTGCCATTGTACAGATGCCCCCCGGAATTCCTGTGGCAACAGTTGGAATCAACGGGGCCCTTAATGCCGCCCTGCTCGCTGTTCAGATTTTGGCTTCGGACGACGGAGAACTGATGCAGAAATTTATCCGCTATAAGCAGGGGTTGAAGGAAAAGATCGTGAAAGCCAACAAGGAAATGGAAAGCTTGCCTTACCAATTCAGGGTATAGGTGGTCATGCCGTAGTTTTCCGAGGTAAAAAAAATTCCGTTAAAATGATCTGCCGGTTTCCATTTATTTTGTAAATTGGTATACCCTTAAGTACAACCAATCGGGGTCGTGAAATGAAAAAATGGGCGTTACGTTTTTTGATTTCCGCATTGATCCTGTATATTCCTGTTATTGATCAGGCTATGACCAACCGGATGCCTGGGGCACGTTCTTTGGCCCTGTCCGGAGCGACAGTGGCCCTGGCAGGGGAGGAATCCCTTTTTCACAACCAAGCCGGGATTGCCTTTCTGGAGCGACATTCCCTGTTTATAGCCTGTGAATCGGCATTTATGCTGAAGGAGTTTTCCCTGATGGCTGCGGGAGGAGTGCTTCCCACCGCCTGGGGAACTTTTGGGGTGAGCTTCTACCGGATGGGGTCTTCACTGTACAGCGAGAACAAGGCAGGGATTGCCTACGCGAAAAAACTGGGTAGCCGGTTGGCTGCATCCATCCAGTTTGACTATCTCACCGAGAAACTTCCCGAGAACCGGCAGGCTTTCCGAACTGTGACATTCGAGGCAGGCGTGCTCTGCCATTTATCCCCAAAGGTGGCAACTGGGTTCCACATCTTCAATCCGGTAGGGGCGCACCCCGAAATCTCCGGCAGCACCATTCCCCTGCCCTGGAGTATAAGGGCAGGAAGCGTCTGGAATCTCAATCCCGCTTTGCTGCTTTGCGCCGAAGTAGCCAAGAATGAAGACGGACCGGTTCACTTTAAAACCGGGATCGAATATTCTCCTGTCAGGGAAATCGTTATCCGGGCGGGAGCCGGCGGGGATCCACTTGCATTTACCCTCGGAGCCGGATTTCTTTTCAGGGATTTCCGTTTTGATGTAGCTTTTAGTCATCATCATGCGCTCGGGTTATCCCCCGCAGCGGGAATAACCTGGATGCCATGAAAACAGGAATTTCCGGAGTCCTGATAGCCCTTCTCCAGCTTTTACCATTGCACAACACGGCACAACAACCTGAAAGCCGGTTCAGGAATGTCGAGGAACTCCTTGAGACCCTGGCAGGCGAAATGGAAGAAGGAGAAGAGAATGCATCATGGTTAGAAGAACTGAAGCAGTTAAGCGAAAACCGGATCGACGTGAACAGCGCCGGAAAGGAAGAATTGCTAAGAATTCCCTTTTTGAATGAGCTGAATGCAGGTGAAATTATCAGATACAGAGAGCGGTTCGGACCCTTTTTTACACCATATGAACTGGCTTCAGTACCAGGTATCGGCAGGGATCTGGCCGAAAGAATCTCGTTTTTTATCCTTGCCGCCCCAACTGAAAAAGTTTCACGGAACGATATTGCCTTTCAGCCCAGGGGGTACCACGATCTCCTTGTGAGGAGTGGAAAATCGTTTCCTCTCCCCGCAGGGTACCGCCGATCCGGCAAGGAACCGCCTGCCTTCCAAGGAAGTCCATGGAAAACCTACCTGCGTTACGGATTTGAAAAGGGGGAAGGGATCAAAGCAGGAATGACGGCGGATAAAGATCCGGGAGAACCGTTTTTCAGGTCCGGGAACCGGACCGGTTTTGATTTCTACTCCGCTTATCTCTCTTTCAGGATCAGCAAGGTCATCCACAGGGTCATATTGGGGGATTTTTCAGCCAGGACAGGACAGGGCCTGATCGTGTGGCAGGGATTTTCGATGGGAAAAAGTGCCGATGCCACCCTGATCTCCAAAAACTTGAGTACCCTTTCGCCCTACACTTCCTCTGATGAAAACAGATACTTCAGGGGTATCGCTACCACCTTACATGCCGGAAAAGGAAAAGTTAACCTTATATTCTCCTCCAAAAGAAGCGATGGCAACCTGGTTTCCGGAAGCGACTCTTCCCTCTATTTTACATCCCTGCAAACATCGGGATACCATCGTACCTCAGCGGAGATTGCCGACAAGAAAAGCATTCGCCATACCGTGGCCGGCATATTCTATTCCCTGACCGGCGACCATCTCAAAACCGGAATCACTGCGCTCTATGAACATTTCAGTAATCCCTTGATTCCGGGCGATCAGTTGTATCAGAAATTCCTGTTCAATGGCAAAGAAAACTTTAATTTGGGATCCGACTACCGGTGGATTGTCGGGAATTACCAATTTTACGGTGAAGGGGCTGTATGCAAGTCGGGCGGGTGGGCCACGATCCAGGGTGTGGAGGCCCGGCTTCACGATCAAGTGAACCTTGCCCTCCAGTTCCGCCATTTCAGCAGGAATTACCATTCCACCTGGGCGAATGTGGCCGCCCGCAACGACAAAGCCATCAATGAAACTGGATATTATGCCGGGATAAGGGTTTTCCCTGCTTCAGGAGTGGCGCTTTCTGCTGCCGCGGACTTTTCCCGGTCGTCCTGGATCCTCTATACCACTGCTTCCCCTTCTGATGCACTGGAAACTCAGGTTAGGGCCGATTTACGATTCTCCAGCAGGCTGACAGGAGTCGTCAGATACCAAAACAGACTGAGGGAGGGAAAAATGAAAGCTGAACCCGGATATCTGAACACTACTGAACAAAAGGAAAACCTCAGAATACACACCTCCTTTCAAATGAACAAAAAGCTCTGCCTCAGTGGGCGAATCGAACTTTGCCGATTCAAGGAGCTCGCCACAGAAAAGGGAATTCTGGTGTTCCACGACGCGGCCTGGACCCCGCCGCGAATCCCCCTGACTGCCAATTTCCGGTTGTCGTACTTTAACACCCACTCTTACAACACGAAAATATATACCTTTGAAAACGATCTGCTCTATGCCTTCTCCTCACTCTCCTTTTCCGGCAAAGGGATCAGAACTTACCTGAATCTGAGGTGGCCACTTTTCCAAAACACGGACATCTGGCTGAAAATCGGGAATACCCGCTATTTTGACAGAGAGACAATCAGCTCAGGACCCAACAAAATCGAGGGGAAATCTAAAACAGAGTTAAAAATTCAGTTCCGGTTAAAACTTTAACCGGAAATTAGTTACTTTGTGGCAATAAACCAAATAATTATGGATTTGACTGAATACGACGATATTCGTCCATATACTGATGAAGAAACCCCTGAGATAATTAAATTATTGCTTGCAGATGCAGTCTTTGAAAGAGTCATGAAAAGGCTTTTTCCCGATCCTGAGATTGACCGGAAAATGCGGCAGATTCTCTCGGAAGTAAAAACCATCAACCAGCTTCAGCAAACCATCGTTTATAACTTTGTAGAGAAAATCATCCATGAAACAACGGATGGCCTAACCACCAGCGGCCTTGAGAATCTGGAAAAGAACAAAGCCTATATTTTTATTTCCAACCACAGGGATATCATTTTAGACTCAGCCTTCCTCAACTACGTGATCGTGCAGTATGGAATGAATACCACGCAGATTGCAATGGGGGACAACCTGTTGATTTACGATTGGATCACTTACGTCGTGAAACTGAACCGTGCCTTTGTAGTTAAACGGAACATAGCTGCCCGTGAACTGATGGAAGCTTCCAAAAAGCTCTCCACCTTTATCCGTATGTCAGTTACCGAGAATCACCTGTCGGCCTGGATTGCTCAACGCGAAGGCAGGACAAAGGACGGAAACGACCAGACCCAGGTTGCCATTTTGAAAATGCTGAATCTGAGCAACACGAAAAGTCTGGCTGAAGGATTCAACGAACTCACCCTCATCCCCCTCTCCATCTCTTATGAAATTGAGCCGTGCGGTATTTCCAAGGTGTCGGAACTCATCCGGAAAGAGACCGACGGCTACCAGAAAACCCCGGAAGATGATTTACGGAGTATGGCATCGGGTTTAGCCAACCATAAGGGACGGGTCCATTTCTCGTTCGGACAGCCCATTATGCCTGATTTCCTCGAGTCCAACAACCATTTGCCGGTAAACGAATTCCTCCAGAGTCTTGCAGAACGGATCGATCACCGCATCCACCAGTATTATAAACTCTGCCCTTTTAACTATGTGGCCTATGAACTGCTTAACGGTACCGGGGAATTTGTCGACTATTACACTTCAAAGGATATTGTCGCCTTCAAGAAGATGATCGAAGATGCCCAGGCGTCAATTGACTATAAACCGGAAGAAGTGGCACGCCGTTTCTGTAAAATGTATGCCCGGCCGGTCGAAAATGCACTGATTGCCCACGAGATCTTCAGGGTATAATACACTCCTAAAAAGTCGTCCGCTTTTGATTGGGATTCTGACTAACCTGGATTTTTTCAGCAGGTTTTAGTCTTCAAGTCCCTGATGTTGAGCTGAAGGTTAGTTTTTCCCCTGAATTCGTTTAATTCGATGGAATAACAGATGTCAAACGGGGTGCCCGACTGGATGACAGGGAATTTTCCGGCCAGGTTAAACGCAATGCCGGGAAAAATCCCGGAAGAAGCATCCGGTTCCATGAGATCAAGTTTGATATGTTCCAGGTTTTTCCCAACCAGCCGGCTGGTACCAGCATCGATCACATCTTCCGTCACAAACACCGGCGCCAGATTGTGAGGGCCGAAGGGTGCAAATTGCCGCAGTATCCTGTAAAACCTGGGTGTTATTTCATGGAGGGCCAGCTTAGTATCCACCTCAATGGTCTGGATCTGTTGCCCGTCGGTGACCGTTTTGGAGACAATCTCCTCGAATCGCTCGGAAAAAGCCCTCACATTTTCAATTTTCATGGTAAGCCCAGCGGCAAACATATGCCCACCATACGATTCAAGCAGGTCACTGCACGCGCCGATGGCCTCATACAGGTCGAAATCCTTTACTGAACGGGCCGACCCGGTAGCTAATCCATTCGATTCGGTCAACACTACGGTGGGTCTATAGAAATATTCGGTCAACCTCGATGCCACAATTCCTACCACCCCCTTGTGCCAATCGCGGTTATAAATCACCGTGCTGTTTCGGTTTTTCATTTCCTCATCCCTCTCGATCATCTCCAGGGCATCCTGCGTAATATCCCGGTCGAGCGTTTTGCGGATTTCATTGAAAGAGTCGATTTCTTCACCCAGGGCATCGGACCTAACTGTATCGGAAGAAACTAGAATCTGTACCGATTTTTTCCCATGCTCAATTCTCCCGGAAGCATTCAACCTGGGCCCAATCTTAAACACGATGTCACTGATAGTGATCTCACCTCCGTTCAGACCGGCATAATTGATGATGGTCTGAAGTCCCATGCCGGGATTGGAGTTCAGCTTTTTCAGCCCGTAGAATGCCAGCACCCGGTTCTCGCCTGTGATAGGCACAATGTCAGAAGCAATACTCACCACCACCAGATCGAGCAAGTCGAGCAATTTCTCCGGGCTGATCCTGTTTTTCATCGTGTAGGCCTGAAGCAACTTAAAACCCACCCCGCATCCCGACAACTCCTTGTAGGGGTAGTTGCAGTCAAACCGCTTGGGATCAAGCACGGCCACAGCATTAGGAATCACATCACCCGGATTGTGGTGGTCGCAAATGATAAAGTCAAGCCCCAAATGATGGGCATATTTCACCTTTTCCACCGCCTTGATACCGCAATCGAGTACGATAACCAGGGAGTAACTTTCTCGCGCAGCATATTCGATGCTCTGGGGAGAAATACCATACCCCTCGGTATACCGGTCGGGAATGTAATAATCGACATGCGACAGATAATCCTTCAGAAAAAGATAAATCATGGCTACCGACGTGGTCCCATCCACATCATAATCCCCGTATATCAACACCTTTTCCTGGTTCTTGATGGCATGCTCCAGCCGGGCTACAGCCTTATCCATGTCTTTCATGAGAAAAGGATCGTGAAGATCATTCAACCTAGGGCGAAAAAAACTCTGAGCTTCGTTATATGTTTTTACACCACGTTGAACCAATAAATTGGCAATCACCATGTTAACATTTAACGCAGCCGAGAGATGTTTAACTTCATTACTATCGCCCTGTGGCTTCAAACTCCAGACCTTCTCCATGCGTTCCTTTTCTGCCGAGCGTTCAGCAAATATTTAATGCAAAGATAAGAAATGCGGATTGATATGCACTACAAAAGATTAGAGGCCGGAAAAGATTTTCTAACTAATTGAATATGTAGAACATATGAATTATTCGTTTTGAATAACTCTCCGTAGAAAACCCTAACTATTTGGGACTGAACCATCCCTTTCTTTTCTTTTTCTATCTTTGTATTTTTAAAACAACCACTTATGGGTATTTTAACACTTAGCGAACAGGAAGAGATCCGCAGAAATTCGCTCCGTAGAATACGAGAACTGGGGATCGACCCTTATCCTGCTGCGACCTATCCGGTCAATACGCTGGCTTCCACCATTAAATCGGAATTTTCGGCTGAGAAGCAGAATTTTTCTGATGTCTGCCTTGCCGGAAGGATGATGAATCAACGGATCATGGGGAAAGCGTCGTTCGCCGAGTTGCAAGATTCCTCAGGGCGGATTCAGTTGTACATCAACCGCGATGAAATCTGCCCGGGAGAAGACAAGAGCTTTTACAATGAAGTTTTCAAAAAATTGCTCGACATCGGCGACACCATCGGTGTCAAGGGATTTGTCTTTGTCACCCAAATGGGTGAAATTACGGTCCATGTCAGGGAACTTACCCTGCTCAACAAATCGCTCCGGCCTTTGCCGATAGTTAAGGAAAAGGACGGTGTGGTCTATGATGCCTTCACTGACCTGGAACAACGGTATCGCATGCGTTATGTCGATCTGATCGTCAATCCCAAGGTAAAGGATCTTTTCATCAAACGCACCCTGATCATCAACACCATGCGTGAGATGTTCAATGCATGCGGGTACCTCGAGGTGGAGACTCCTGTTCTGCAGCCCATCCCGGGGGGAGCGGCTGCGCGGCCGTTTATTACCCACCACAACACCCTCGGTATTCCCCTGTATCTACGAATTGCCAATGAATTATACCTTAAAAAACTCATTGTCGGAGGATTTGACGGGGTATATGAATTTGCCAAAGATTTCAGAAACGAAGGGATGGACCGGACTCACAACCCTGAGTTTACCGTCTTGGAAATTTATGTGGCTTACAAAGACTATTTCTGGATGATGGATTTCACGGAGAAAATGGTTGAAAAGGTGGCATTGGCGCTTCACGGCACTACCCTGGTGCCGATCGGGGATCATACCGTCGATTTTAAAGCGCCCTATCCCCGGGTGACCATGATTGATGCCATCAAGACGCACACCGGCTACGACATTTCCGGAAAAAATGAGGAGGAATTGCGAAGGATTTGTGACAACCTGGGTATTGAAACCACTCCGGGCATGGGCAAAGGAAAATTGATCGATGCAATTTTTGGAGAGAAGTGTGAACACCATTACATTCAACCCACCTTTATCATCGACTACCCTATTGAAATGTCGCCCCTGACAAAGAAACACCGGTCAAATCCTGCACTCACCGAACGGTTTGAACTGATGGTGAACGGCAAGGAACTGGCCAATGCCTATTCAGAGTTGAATGATCCGATCGATCAGCGTGAGCGGTTTGAAGAACAGCTCAGGTTGTCGGAAAAAGGGGATGATGAAGCCATGTTTATCGACCATGATTTCATACGTGCGCTGGAATATGGCATGCCGCCCACTTCGGGGATGGGAATTGGAATCGACCGGCTTACCATGTTTATGACCAACAGTCCCTCCATCCAGGATGTGCTTTTCTTCCCGCAGATGAAACCTGAATCCCGGAAACAGGAACAGTTCAGCAGCAACGAAGAGTTTGCAGACCTCGGAATCACCGCCGAATGGGCTGATGTTCTCAGGAAGATGGGATTTGTTACCGTGTCGCGGTTGAAAGAAGTGGACAAGTTCACCAAACTTCATCAGGAGATTTGCGGGTTCAACAAAAAGAACAAGCTTGGATTGCAGAATCCTTCGCCCGAAGAGGTGAAGTCGTGGTTGGAATCTGAAGCGTAAGTGTTCCGGACATACAATTTGAATATCCTGCTTTGGAATAAATACATCGATCGGCATGGTGACCTGAAAAAAGGTAATTTTACGGCAGGCTGTTTTCCTTTAGGAAAGCATATTATCGAAAAGATCATATAATTTGACAGATCCATGGAAAATATCTCAATCAATTATTCAAGGACATTAAGTTTCATCGATACGGCATGTGTCGAAGCGCTCTCACAGGAGATGGAAAAACATAACCGGGCCTTATGGGAAAAAACCGGAAAAGGAAATGATTTTCTGGGATGGGTAACCCTCCCCGGTGAAATAACCGACGCCTCACTCACCGAAATGGAAGCTACTGCCGGAGCGCTACGGGCCAAGGGGATCGACCTGTTGGTGGTAATTGGAATCGGAGGGTCTTACCTTGGGACCCGCGCAGTCATCGATGCCCTGTCTAATAACTTTATTACCCTGAAACCCGGGAAAGCCCCGCTGGTGCTGTATGCCGGCCAAAACATCGGAGAGGATTACCTCTTTGAATTGCGTGAACTTCTGAAAGACAGGGAGTATGCCCTGATGGTGATTTCCAAGTCGGGCACAACCACCGAACCCGCGATTGCCTTCAGATTGCTTAAACAGGATCTCGAAGAAAAATATGGCAAAAAAGAAGCACGTGAGCGAATCATTGCAGTGACAGATGTCTCACGGGGGGCACTTCGTCAGTTGGCCGAGACTGAAGGATACAAGACTTTTGTGATTCCTGATGATGTGGGGGGCCGTTATTCGGTGTTGACGCCCGTGGGGCTGGTAGCCATTGCCGTGGCTGGATTTGACATCAGGGCATTGGTTAAAGGAGCGGCCGACATGGCTGGTTTGTCGGGCCCCTCGGTTCCCTTCAGCCAGAACCTCCCTGCCCAGTATGCTGCTGTGCGCAACCTTCTGTATCGCAGAGGCCACCTGATCGAAATCATGGTCAATTATAATCCCAAACTTCACTATTTCAGTGAGTGGTGGAAGCAACTTTATGGAGAAAGCGAAGGCAAGGAAGGTAAAGGCATCTTCCCCGCTGGCGTCGATTTTACATCTGACCTGCACTCGATGGGGCAGTATATCCAGGAAGGGGAAAGGAAACTTTTTGAAACGGTCATCTCGGTAAAATCGCCCGACACCACCGTGGTGATTCCTGCCGACACGGCCAACTTAGACGGGCTTAATTTCCTGGCAGGCAAACGGGTCGATGAAGTAAATAAAATGGCGGAGTTAGGAACAGCACTGGCCCATGTCGACGGAGGGGTCCCCAACATCCGGATTGAAATTCCCCGCCTCAATGAATATTACCTGGGTCAACTGATCTATTTCTTCGAGCTTGCCTGCGGCATCAGCGGATATACCCTGAATGTCAACCCCTTTGATCAGCCGGGGGTTGAAGCGTACAAGAAAAACATGTTCGCGCTGCTGGGAAAACCGGGTTTTGAAGAACAAACCAAAGCAATCAGGGCAAGGCTCTGAATCAGGTATAACGATGAAATCAGACCAGTTTAAGGGATACCTGTTCGCCTTTTTGGCTACTGTCTCTTTTTCAAATGTGTACATTTTCAGTAAGGCTGCCCTGAAGGAGATCCATCTGATCCAGTTCGGGTTTTACTGGTTCCTGATCGCCATGGTCCTCAATCTGTTGTGGTCGGCACGCAATGGGAGGCTGAATCTGGTTAGAGAAATGGGATGGCAGCAACTGAAAATAATTGTCATCCTGGGCATCCTGGAGATTCTTACCAACACCTCGTTTTACCTTTCCATTCATATCATTCCCGATCCGGCCGTTACCTCCTTCCTGGGAAATCTCTATCCGGTCGTTCTAACCCTTGGAGGGGTATTACTGCTGAAGGAAAGGTTTACATGGATTGAGTCGGCGGGCGTGTTGCTGGCACTTGCCGGAGCTTTCATCATCAGTTACACGGGGGGATCTTCACTGCGCGACATGTTTATTCCGGGGACACTGATCGTCCTTATCAATGCCTTCCTGGCTTCTGCTACTTCCCTGATCGGGAAGGTGAACATCAAAAAACTCTCACCTGAGCTGATCACGCTCAACCACACCGTGTGGCTCTTCGTGTTCAGCGCCGTTCTGATGGTCGTATTCCGCAAACCCTTTGCGATCCCGGGCACAGCCATGTTCAATATTGTGATCGGATCGTTTCTGGGACCCTTTTTGGGGGTTCTGATGATATATTACTCCTTCAGGTACATCGAAGCTTCCCGTTCATCGATCGTTCAGAGTCTGAAAGGGATTGTGGTTCTGGCCGGTGCATGGCTCTATTTCGGTACGTTTCCCCTGCCGCACCAATTGTGGGGAGGAGTGCTCACCGTGGCCGGTGTACTGATCATGACCCTTGCCCAGGCCCGTCTCCTCCGCTGGAACAGGAAATCCTAATTTACCCTGGTCCGGGTCATTTGAAACAAATGACCGGCCTGCTCGGGAATAAACCCGGGAAACAGGGTTGGGGTTTCCCCTTCATGCAACCATCCCCGTTCGGTAAGTTCAAAATAAGCATAGGTCCACTCCATTTCCTTCTCCTCTCCTTCCTTGCCCGGAAAGAGGTAACGCTCCATTACCGGCATGGTAGCTGACTGACGGAGCAGGCTTCCCTTTTCTCCTTCGATCTTCCTTTTCATCGGAATTCCCTCCTCCGCCATACCCATGCAGGTTGCCTCTATTTCGGGCCAGGCGGCAACCTGTTGCTGGTTGACCAATGCGGCAAAGTGATTTACCGAATTGCCATGAAGCAGTACCCAGGCGGCATATTGCGAAATATCATTCAATTTCAGCATCGACTCCCAGGAGGGCATTTTCCAGGGACGACGAAAGTAGCCGGTGAGCTCAATCAAAAGGATTTCTGCAGCTTCCTCATTCAGGGAACCATCTGACTCCAGACAATTCATCAGTTCGATGGCCATGTCTGACATCAGATACTGGGTATCGTCCACTACCTCATGAATCAAGTGGCCGGCCCATTCAGGAAGCTCCTCCACCTCCAACTGACTCACGAAGATTTTCGGAAACAATCCCTCCTTATGCTCATAATATACCGCATTCAGCTTTTGCTTTTTAAAACGATACCCACCCATCTTGCGATAATTCAACGTTTTGAAGAGATGCCCTATTGCTCTCGTTCCGGCAGGTTGTTCCCCAGTGGTAGTATTTAAAGTACGGAATGCCAAATGGTCCGGCACAAATGTGCCCCCCATGCCAGTAACCAGATCCACATACCGCTGGGCATAAGGCACCCGTCTCAGGTAAATTTCCCGGAGATTTTGCATTACCATTGCAGTTAGTGTATTAGCAGATGTTTTCATTGCAAAGGTTTATCCTCTTTAACTTCAAAAGAAGGGAAGAGGTTACCTGCACGGGTATGTTTGATAATATGGATAAAAATGCAACCTTTTCAGACTGTCAGTTGCGTCTCTTTCCAACCCTCATTAGTTCGGTGATCTGTTTCCCGGAAATGGGGACGGCTCCTCCATGGGTTTCTGCGGTCAAAGCCCCGGCCGCATTTCCGAAACGGAGGGCAGAATAAAGATCTTTTTCACTGAGGTATACATGCAGAAAAGCAGCAGAGAAAGCAGCGCCAGATCCCACGGTGTCCACCAGATCAATGACATATCCCTGATCCTCATAATAGGTCCCCTCCTTGTCCATGGCAAAGGCTCCGAATTTGCTCCGGGTCACCAGCACCACATTCAGGCCATATTCATTGATAAGTTCCCTTGCCAATGACTTTGACTCATATTCAAAAAGACTCAACTCGTTTTTCAACAGATAGAGCTCACTCTCCTTAACTCTCAGAATATGGGCCATTCGCAGGCTGTCATCGATTATCTGTGTCGTATAGCAGTTTTTACGAAGCTTCAGGTCAAGGTATTTTAAAGCAGTAGGCGCAGCGGCTATGATTTCCCGCAGCGTATTTTTGGAAATTCCCGCCCTTTGTACCAGGGTACCATAACAGATACAATCGGCTTCAGCCATTAGTCGCAGGATCTCAGGAGTTATTTCGATATGGTCAAAAGCCTGGTCGGGAGCAATCGCATAATCAGGCCGGCCTTCCGATCCGACCCTCACGTACGCTGATCCGGTGGGGAAAACCGGATCGACCTGGATATACTCCCCCGAAATTTTAAGCTTGTCCAGCATTTTCAATGCATCGGCACCCTCTTCATCTTCTCCGATCCGGGATATCAGGTAACCCTGGTCTCCCAGGGTATTGACCCGGTAAACCAGATTCAGTGGTGCACCGCCTATTTTTTGCCCATCGGGAAAATGGTCC